>DATAQX010000430.1:0-1938 GCA_036264455.1 Silvibacterium sp.
CTGGCGCATCCCTTCTATCACCAGCTTGCCCGCGGTGGAGAGGGCTACATGGAAGTGGGCAAGAACGTCTACTACACCGTCAACCACCTCTGCCACATGGTGCTGGCGCTGAAGCCCTTCGGCTGCATGCCTTCGACACAGTCCGATGGCGTTCAGTCGAGAGTGGTCAACAAGTTCAAGGACATGATTTTCCTGCCCATCGAGACCTCCGGCGAAGGCGAAGTGAATGCCCACAGCCGCGTTCAGATGGCGCTTGCAGAGGCGAAGGCGAAGGCGCGAGCGGAGTTCGATAGCGTGTTGACGCAAACCGGAAAATCGTTGGATGATCTGCGCGACTACGTCGAGTCTCATCCAAAACTGAAGCACGCTCTCTATAAAGTTCCGCATCGCGAAGGAGTCGCGGGAACCGCTGCACAGTTTGCCTGGCATGTCAGCGATCTGATGGATCGCGACAGAAGCTATCGCCGTCAGACGCGTGTTTCTCTGGCAGAATCGCAGGTGGCCTGATGCGCACGACGCTTCGAGTTGCGCTGGATGGCTGGACGATCCTGACGCTGGCCCTGTTTTCGGCGGCGTTGTATTGCGCGCTGCGCTCCTTGCGGTCGCGGCGCGCGATCGTCAGCCATGATGCGCCCGGCGAGTTCGCGCCTCGGGCACAGACTCCATCGCGGCGGCCAGCCTTCTTATCGCGCGGCAACCTTCTACAGCTGAGGAAAAGGTGATGCAGAAATTTATGGTGGGTTTGGATGTCGGCTCGACCACAGTCAAGGCAATCGTTGTCGATGCTGCGACCGATAAGACGATCTGGCAGGACTACCAGCGCCACGAGACGCGGCAGCCGGAAAAAGTGTTGGAATTCCTGCGCCGTATGGAGTCCGAGGCCGGCATATCAACGGAGAACACCCGCATCTTTATTACAGGGTCCGGCGGCGGCACCATCGCAGAAATGGTCGGAGCAAAGTTCGTGCAGGAGGTGCACGCTGTTTCGCTCGCCGTGGAGAAGCTGCACCCTGAGGTTTATTCGGTCATCGAGTTGGGCGGGCAGGACGCGAAGATCATCGTTTTCAAGGACGACGAAGAGACGGGGCGTAAGAAAAAAATCCCGTCTATGAACGACAAATGCGCTGGCGGAACGGGCGCGGTCATCGACAAGATCAACGCCAAGCTGAAGATTCCCGCCTCCGAGCTCTCGAACCAGGGCTATCACGGCGTCAAGCTGCACAAGGTCGCCGGCAAATGCGGTGTCTTCGCTGAAACCGACATCAACGGTCTCCAGAAAACCGGCACGCCTTCAGACGAGCTGATGGCGTCGCTCTTCGAAGCGATCGTATTGCAGAATCTCAGCGTCCTCACGCGCGGTCACACACTGCGTCCGCATGTGCTGTTGCTCGGTGGCCCGAATGGATTCATCCGCGGCATGCGGGAGGCCTGGCAGGCCAACATTCCGCGCATGTGGAAGGAACGTAAAGTCGAAGTCCCGGAAGGCAGCAAGCCGGAAGATCTGATCAAAGTTCCCGAGAATGCGCAGTACTTCGCCGCGCTTGGCTCGGTTGAGTTCGGCAAGGATGAAGAGGCGCAAATCGGGCGCTATCTTGGAACCGAGAAGCTCGCCTACTACATCGACTATGGCCGGGCCGAAGAGAAAGCGGCAGCCGGCGGCAAAGGGCTCGTTGCCGAGGATTCCGAGCTGGTTTCTTTCAAGTCTGCTTACAAGAAGGAGAAGTTTACCCCGGCGGAGTTTGTTCCGGGGCAGGTTGTTTCCGGATTTGTCGGAATCGATGGCGGCTCGACGTCGACCAAAGCAGCCCTGCTGGGCAAAGACGGCGAAATCCTCTGCAAGACCTATCAGCTTTCGAATGGCAATCCCATCCAGGACACCATCGAGATGTTCGAGAAGCTGCGCGAACAGATCGAGAGTAAAGGCGCGACTCTCGAAGT
>DATAQX010000284.1:0-5137 GCA_036264455.1 Silvibacterium sp.
CGCCTCGCCCGCATTCACGCTCGCACCGTGAGCGAAACAGCTCTCCGTGCATATGAGTCACCCGCTTCGATCCTGCGCGTTCATGCAGCGGATACACGTTCTGCGTACAGAGGAAGAACCGCTCTCCCAGCTCGCGTTCGAGTTCCGCAAGCGCATAGTGCGCTGGATTTGGCTTGCAGCTCAAGGCATCTCCCCGCCGCATCGCATAGAAACGCCACACCCGCTCCGCATCCTCCACCCAGGCCTCGGGCGTCGCCACTTCTTCTATCCGATACCCGTTCCACAATCCGTTGCTGTCGCGGAAGGTCGGCAAACCGCTCTCCGCGCTCACGCCGGCCCCGGTCAGCACAAATACCCGATCTTCTGGACCAATTGCAATCCCGTCGCTCATCGCCTCACGCATACCGAAAGAGCATCATAAAGCCGAAATCCATGTGCGTCTGCTGGTGGCAATGGAAGAGGGTTGCCCCGGGATTCGCCGCGACGAAGTCGATCTCGGCATTGCTGTTACCTTTCACCACCACCACATCTTTGCGCAGCCCCGAGAGTGGCTTGCCCTCCAGGCTCGTCACCTCGAAAGTATGGCGATGCAAATGGATCGGATGATCGTCGCTGCTCTTGTTCCGCATCTCCAGCCGGTAACGCTTGCCTTCTTTCAGGGGAATCGTATCGGTCTTTGGAAAGGACTTGCCATTGATCATCCAATAATCAAATTCTCCGTGCCCGCGAAACTTCGACTCAAACAGCAGCGGAATCCGCTCGTCCGGCACCGCAGCGGCCATTCCCTGCTTCGCGAACCGCCCATACTCCCACAGCGCCTCCGGAGGATCGTTCCACTTCGCCTCACCCTTCTGCCCGGCATATTCCACCACGATGCCCATCCCTGCCTTGCGCGTCTCCGCGCGCGTCTCGCCCAGCACCCACACGCCCGGCTGATTCATCTCGACCGCCACGTCAATGCGCTCCGCCGGAGCAACCCGCACTGCCTTCATTCTCGCCTCAACCGGAACCGGATTTCCATCCATTGCGGTGACCGTAAAATCATGCCCGGCCAGCACCAGCCAATGCGTCACCGTCGCGCTCGCATTGAGCACGCGAAACAGCACCTTCTGTCCCTCGCGCACGCGAATCGGATCGCCGTGTCCCAGCATTCGATCGTTAATGGTGGAGTAGTCGTACATCGCGTCCATTGACGCATCGCCGCCGCCGCCCATGTAGGCATTCCAGTCATGCAGCGTCAGAAAAATCTCCTGATCGAACCCACCCGGCTCTTCCTTCGGCTCAATGTAAAAGCATCCGAACTGGCCCGTATACATACCCCGCTTCAGATCGTGTCCCGCATAGGTGTGGGTGTGATACCAGCGGAAGCCCGCAGGCTGCGGCGTAAAACTGTACCGCAGCTGCCCGCCCGCCGCGATCATCGGTGACCCCACTTCCATCGCCCCATCCTGCTCCGGCGAATTCCAGAGCCCGTGCCAGTGCACGATCTCCGCAACATCGCTGCGGTTCGTTACGTCGATGGTGATCGGTTTCCCTTCGGGCCATCGAATCAATGGCCCGGGCACCCGGCCGTTATATGCAACGGTATGAATCACTTTGCCCGGAGCAATTTCCAGCTTCAGCGGTGCAATCTCCAGTCGAACATCTGCCTCCGCCTGCGCCAGTCCTCGCGCCTTTGCACCCAGCTGCGCGCTTAGCGCAGCTACCCCGGCCTTCGCGAGAAATTCACGGCGATTCATCGCCTTGCGGAAACTCATTGCGTGCTCTCCGAGCTGCCGGCGCGATGACGGGTCCAGTCGAAATGCCGTCCCACAATCCCCTTGACGATCAGGTGATCGGTGCCCGCGGTCACTCCCACTCCCACGCCGAAGTTAATCTCCCAGTTGGGAGAAACATTCAGATCGATCGCCGGGAAAAACTGCTGCTGCTGATCGTGAAAAGAGTAAAAGTTCCCCAGCTGTCCATAATTGGCATAGTATTCAAGCCCGCCCGAGATGTATTTGTTGAAGTCGTAGCTGAACTTTGCACTGGGAGAAAACCCGACGCCCTGGGAGACGGTCTGCCCATGAAACGACCGCTCCAGCGCCGGGTTCACCGAGAAATACCACCGGCCGATCTGCTTATCGACGATGGGCCGGATCTCCCAGGTCCATGTGTCCGTCGAAAAGTCCCGCCGCTGATAGCCGATCTCCGTCGATAAACTCACGCCCACCGGCCAATGCCAGCTATCCGGCGCACGCACCCGGGGACGGATGTGGTCTCCAACCCACTGTACTCCCTGCCCGCTGCGCGAGCTGGTAAAGATGTAGAAGCCAACCTCCGACCAGCTGGTGATTCCCTGCGTGATCTCAACCGTTTCGTGCTGCGCGTGGTTCGTCGGGTAGAGCCGGTCATCTGCATACTCCGATCCCGGCAGCGGCTTGCTCCCGTCCACGGTGAAATTGCTGTGCAGCTCCAGCATCGTCGTCTTCGGCGCTACCGTATCCGCGCCATAAACCTGAATCTCGTAGTTATCCTGGGCCGCCGCGAAATCAACACTAAATCCAAACAGAAGCAATAGCGTGCACCCGATCCAAAGCGCTCGATGCTGCATGCGTCCTGGCCATTGCAAAACGATACAGACCTCCCGGCTCGCCGAACCGCCTCCAGCCGACGATGGCTGGCTCTCGGAAGCAACATAGCAGGCGAAGATGACGATCATTTCATCTTGTCGCGATCGCGACCCGTTGCACTATCCTGAAGATATGCTCCCGGCCGGCGATCACCATCTCGTGCAAATCGTCGACGCCGCCACCGCCGATGCCGCGCGGCGGTCAGGCGACTGGCTAAAATGCCGCCCCGGCTGCACCCAATGCTGCATCGGCATCTTCTCCATCACACAGCTGGACGCCGTTCGTCTCCGCGAAGGCCTCGCCGGGCTCGAGCTCACTGACCCCGTGCGCGCCGCCGCCATTCGCCTGCGTGCGCGTCAATCCGTAGACCGCCTCAGGCCGGATTTCCCCGGCAACCCCGAAACCGGCGAGCTCGACGAAGACGATCCCGGCTTTGCCGACTTCGCCAACGAGGAGCCTTGTCCCGTCCTCGATCCGGCTACCGGAACCTGCGATCTCTACTCCGCACGCCCCATGACCTGTCGCGTCTTCGGGCCGCCTATCCGTTCGGAGAACGGCATCGGCATCTGTGAGTTGTGCTTTGACGGCGCAACCGAGGCAGAAATTCTTGCCGCCGAACTCCACACCGGCTGGACAAGCCTCGAAGATTCCCTCAACGCCGAAGCCGAGCGGACTGCCGGGCGCACCGGAACTACCACCGTTGCATTTGCGCTACTCGCGCCGCCGGCCTGCTGATAAATTCCTGGTAATACATTCGCTCTCTTTGCCAAGGAGACTCCCATCTTGACTCTGCGCTTCCGCAACTGGATTATCTCTGCGCTCGCATTCGCCCTCACGCTTTCGATTCTCCTCCCAGGCGTGGCTGTCGCCCAGCAAACTTCGCACCCGCGCGTCATCGGCTTTATCACTGACTTCGATGTCCGCGACGACGCCATCGGCATCTGCAAAGCGGTCATGGTGGGCATCGCACCCGACGTGCGCATCATCGACATCACGCACCAGGTCACGCCCTTTGACATCGCCGAAGGCGCGCGCTTTATAGCCGGCTCCGCACCTTATTTCCCCAAAGACGCTGTCATCGTCGGCGTCATCGATCCCGGCGTGGGCAGCGCCCGCAAGGCCATCATCGCCAAATCGAAAACCGGCCAGTTCTTCGTCGTGCCCGACAACGGCCTGCTCACCCTCGTCCAGGATCGCGACGGCATCGAAGCCGCGCGCGAGATCACCAATCCTGACTGGATGATCGGCTCAAAACTCTCATCCACCTTCCACGGACGTGACATCTTCTCACCCGCAGGCGCGCACCTGGCACGCGGAGACGACTGGACCCAGGCCGGCCCCGAACTCGATGTAAGCAAGCTTGTCCGCCTGGATATTCACTACGCCACCATCGATGAGAAGGGCATGCATGCCCAGGTCCTCGGAACCGACGGCCCTTTCGGCAATCTGGTGCTCAACGTTCCTGCCGACACCTTCGCGAAGCTCGGCTACAAGCTTGGCGACACCGTCCCGATCACACTGGATGGCCACGATTACGCCTTTCCCTTCCACAAAACATTCAGCGATGTTCCCGTTGGCAAGCCGCTCTTCTACATCGACTCGCGCGGACGCCTCTCGCTTGGCATCAACCAGCGCAATTTCTCCGAGACTTACAAGGTTCCCGAACACGCGGATCTCTTCATCCCCAAAAAGCAGTGATTAATCCCGCATGAAAAGCGGTTTATCACTGTTACGAATCTCGCTTTTTCGATTTGTTCAGCGCAGGATTTAGCGAGGCTTGAGCTCGCGCGGGGCATTTTTAAAGAACGAAACAAAGTCGCGCATTGGATTTCATCTCACGCAACATTTTTCTATGCAAAAATCTTCCCCAAAAATGCTGTCTCCATGCTGTAACCTTATCCCGCTGCCGTACTCACATGCGGTAGACAGGTCTCCCGCCGGTGCATTCGCCGGGTTTGGGCCTGACACGGAGGAATGACCAATATGAAGCACTCGATGAAGACCCTGATGGTTGCTGCGGCCGTTTCCGGCTTGCTGAGTGGCGCTGCAACAATGCAGGCAGCTACTTCCCACGCCGGTAACCCCGTACTCAAGGCGGGCAAAGCGTCGTTCAGCACCGCTTCGCTCCACCAGGACACCAGCAAGCATTCCTGTAAAGGCAAGAATGATTGCAAAGGCCAGGGTGGCTGCAAGAGCAGCGACAATGGCTGCAAGGGCAAGAACAGCTGCAAGGGCAAGGGCGGCTGCGCAACTGACGGCTCCAAGCATCCTTCCTAACTCGCGAGCAACGTTCGCGCACAACGTTCGCGCGCAGAGCATCCTTCACAGAAGGGCCAGATACGTTCCACGCTGGCCCTTTCACCTCCCGCTCAGGAGTTTCCCCGCGTGCCCGCAAATCGCTTCAACGGCTTTACCGAGTATGGAGTCGGAATCGGCCTTCGTATTCCGCACTACCAGCACATCCTCACCAGAAAACCTCTGGTTGACTGGTTTGAGATCATCTCGGAAAACTACATGATCGATGG
>DATAQX010000291.1:0-4367 GCA_036264455.1 Silvibacterium sp.
ACGGTCATGTTCCACAAGTACCACATCATGAAAGTGTTCAATCTGAAAAATAATGCGGAACTGGTTCTGTTCGCTCTTAATCGCCACCTGATTTCCTCTTGATTCCGCCCTCCAAAAGACTGTCAGTTTTGCTAGATGCCACACAATGGAAGTGGATTTAGCATTGCAATTTCAAGCCCGTGTCAGGACAGCGACCCATGGCTGTCCATATGCATTGCCATTCGAGCCTTTGAGCTCGGGGGAAAAGAAAGGCCTGCCTTGGAACGGCCGACGATACTCCTCGCTGACGATCATCACCCCCTACTAAACCGAGTTATGTCTCTGTTGAAGCCGCAGTTTGAAGTCGTAGGCAGCGTCAGCGACGGCAGAGCACTGGTCAGAGAAGCGCAACGGCTTCAACCCGATGTGATTGTATTGGATATCGCCATGCCACTTCTCACTGGAATTGAGGCTGCTCGCGAACTCCACGAGGCCGGATCGAAGGCCAAGCTGGTTTTCTTGACTGTGCATCAGAGCACAGCGTTCGTCCGCGAGTGCTTCGTTGAAGGAGGACTCGGCTACGTCACGAAATCGCGAATGGTCACCGATCTTATCCCCGCCATAAATGAAGCGCTTTCCAATCGCCGCTTCGTCTCCCCATCTGTGACGTATTGATTTATGACATAAGTACCGACTTATGCATACCCTCAGCGCGACGACCAAGGCGGAACTGATACCACATGCGATAACTCAGCTTGTACCCGGCGGGAGGCGATCACAGCTAGGCATCTCTATGAACAGCTATGCACTGTGCTGAATGTTGAGCACGCTGGTGCGCTTGTTTCGTGCCGAAGGACTTAAGGCGTGTTAACTGCCACAGTAAGTTCGATGCGCGGTCTACTTAGCGAACCGCTTCCCGTTGTTCCATCTAGAGAGATTTGAACGTCGCGAGACTCTGACAAAACTGACAGTATGCAAAAGGTTCCATGCGGTGACATGTTCTTTGTGAAGTGGCTACCACCATGATTAGGCCTCATGAAGTTCGTCGCTGGATAGAGATCGTATTTGCTACTACCACAATCACGCTTGCCTGCGCGACGCCGATGCAGTCTCAAACTCCGAGCCACAAAAGCACCGACTTGCAGGCCATGAAAGACAGGCTCCAGCGACTTGAGCAGGAGGTGCAAAGTCTGAAAGAGGAGATCTACTCGGTGGATGAGCCAGAAACGCCGCTTGCTGCCGTAGTTGCTTCGCTGCGCACGCCACCTGCCCCTCCCCAAGTGAACGAGAAGGCGTCCACAGAATTGGAGAAGTCAGAAAGCACGATCGACCTGTACGGCTTCATAATGACCGACACTGGTTACAACTTTGGCCAAATTAATCCGCAGTGGTTTGATGTGGTGCGCCCCACGCAATTGCCTTCTTTTGCAAATGAATTCGGAGGGAATGGAAACGTCTTCTATGGCGTACGGCAGACGCGGTTCGGTGTGAAGACGGCGATGCCGACAGACTGGGGTGATCTTAAGACGCAGTTTGAGTTTGAGTTGTTTGGAACGGGCGTTGACGCGGGCCAGACGACCTTCCGCCTGCGGCACGCTTATGGCGAGTTAGGGCAGTTTGGCGCCGGACAGACCTGGAGCCCGTTCATGGACATTGACGTCTTCCCAAACTCGTTGGAGTATTGGGGACCCAATGGGATGGTGTTCTTTCGTAATGTACAGCTGCGCTGGATGCCCATCCGCAGGAAACGAACCAATCTCGTGTTTGCTCTCGAAAGACCCGGCGCCAGTGCTGATCAGGGCGTCTATTCCGACCGCATTGAGTTGGCGAATGTCAAGCCGAGGTTCAATGTCCCTGACATTTCGGGGCATGCGCGTTTCGCGGGGAACCTGGGTTATGTGCAAGTGGCAGGAATATTCAGAAAAATCGGATGGACAGATTTTAACGACCATCTACATAACTTCAGCGGTACTGCGTACGGATGGGGCGTGAACGTTACCTCGAACGTCAATGTCAGCCGTAAGGATGTCGGAAGATTCGAGGTTGTCTACGGTGAGGGTATAGAAAACTACATGAACGACGCGCCAGTTGATATCGGCGTCCAGAACAATTTTTCGAATCCTGTTTCTCCCATTAAGGGCGTACCGCTCCCCGTTCTGGGCGTTGTCTCGTTCCTTGATCACAATTGGAGTAACCGCTTCAGCACTTCGGCTGGCTATTCCATGGTTAACATCGAAAACTCCGATGCGCAGGTACCATCGGACTTCCATCAGGGCCACTATGCGCTCGGCAACCTGCTTTTCCATCCGGTTCCCAAGGTCACAATGGGCGGTGAATTTCAATTCGGCAGACGTGTGAATTTCAGTGATGGCTTTAGCGTGAATGACTATCGTATGCAGTTTTCATTCAAATATGACTGGAAAAAAACCTTCGCATATTGAATGGGTGAGGTGTGCTTGACATGTCCTCGGTAAGAATCGAAAATACGCCCTTCTCAGGGATTTCTGTTGCACTCAATGGCGCACTACATGTGAATCTCTTTCAGGGGGGGCGGCTTGGTGTTATGAGGAGAGTGCACTTAAGGATCATTGTCACAACGTTGCTGATAGCCGTGAGTTTCGTTCCTTTGCGACTCCCGGCGCAAGGCTCCGGCAGCCCGGTTGCTCCGCGGCGGCAGGCCGTGGAAGCCGCAGTTCGGGAGGCTTACGAAAAATTCCGGAACGACACAAGAGGGAAAAATGCTGACTACATTCCCTACCTTGCACAGGTGGACTCGAAACTCTTTGGTATTGCCATCGTTACCACCGACAACCAGGTACTCACGCTCGGAGATGTGAACTATTCTTTTTCCATCCAGTCCATCTCGAAAGTCTTTACTCTGGCCCTTGCGATGGAAGAGCTAGGATCGGACAAAGTGTATGAGCGAGTCGGTTCAGAACCGACAGGCCGTGCATTCAATTCTGTTCCGGCCGTTGTCGACATGCCAACGCATACCGGCAACCCCTTCGTCAACGCCGGCGCTATCGCTACAACCAGTCTCATATCCGGCAAAGACGCCGACGAGAAATGGAACAAGATTCTGAATTTCTATAGCAAAGTCGCCGGCGAACGGTTGACTCTCATTGAAGACGTCTATAAGTCCGAAGCTGCCACCAATACCGGGAATAAAGCCCTGTCAATGTTGCTTGCCAAATATGACCGCATTTATGCCGATCCCTTCGAATCGGTCGACATTTATACCAAACAATGCTCGGTCGGTGTAAACGCTAGCCAGCTTGCGCGAATGGGGGCGACACTGGCAAACAACGGCGTCAACCCAGCAACGGGAGAGCAGGTCATCAAGCGTGAAGACGTTCCATACATTCTCTCCGCTATGGCAATGGCTGGACTGTACGACTCTTCAGGAAGCTGGGCCTGGCATGTCGGTCTCCCTGCAAAGAGTGGTGTTGGGGGCGGCATTGTCGCCATTGCCCCAGGCAAGGGCGCCATCGCTGTATTTGCGCAACCGCTGGATGAAGCGGGTAACAGCATTAAGGCGCAAGAGGTGATCGACTATGTCGCCCAGAAACTGAATTACAACCTCTATTCGCCAAGTTCGGTTGGATTGAAGTAAACGCCGTTGTTTTTTTGCGGAACATGCGCGAAAAGAAAAAACATTTTCTGCAGTGGCTCGACCACTTCCAGGGACCCGGAACCGCTGCCCTTTACATCTATCTTCTCGCACGGATTCCAGATGCAAGCCTCAGCGATGGTTTCCTGTTCGGCACTGACGAAGTAGCGCCGGCGAACCAGGAGCAGTATCTGAGGGTTTACTATCAGTACGAACCACTATGGAAGTTGCTGGACAAGGAAGCCAAGGAGAAGGTGCGTAAGGAAAATTATGTACGCTTGTTCGATGATTCCAGACAAGAAGTACGGGCCTGGGAGCGAGCTCATGTCAATTGATACCGCAGGACGATTATTGAGGCAGGAGCACAGAAGCATCTGGAGGCATAGATGACCAGATTCAACCCAGTGATACTCTCTGCCTCTCTGGCATGTCTGATCATGATCGATGGCTGCCGGGATCTGGTTCCACGCGACATACAGAGCCTCTTATTCCCTGAATTTCGCCGGTCAGAGGTTTTTGGCTTTGTCGCCGGTTTGGGGACAACCTTTGCCGCTTTGCCGGACCTGATCGCGATGCTAAGGCGCCGGTCCAGCGCTGGCATGAACCCCAGGATGGCGGCGATCATAGGAGCGTTCCAGATTCTCTGGGTTTACTACGGCCTATTGATCGTGTCGCGGCCAGTTGTTTTGTGGAACGTGATCGGCGTGTTTATTAACTTCCTGAGTGTCGGCGCGTACCTTCATTTCTCCCGCAAGGAAAAATCACTCGCAGCGAATCG
>DATAQX010000319.1:0-5117 GCA_036264455.1 Silvibacterium sp.
CCTCTGGGAAAGTGCCGTGACGGTGGGACGAGTTCCCTCTGGCAACCCCTTGATCGCAAGCAGAAGCTGGTGCTGCTGAGGCTCAATGGCCCGGGATCGGGCGGCTTCTTCGCTGAAGTGCAGGAACTGACGGATGCGATATCGAAATTCAGCGAGCTGACGGTAACCTGCAGCCGAAATATCTCTGCGGGGTGTTTCTGAGCGAACATCTTGGCCGCTGAAAGCCATTGAAAAGATCGCCATTTAAATCGTATCACGATATAAAAAATCCAGCATCGGCGATAACTCGCTCGATCCGACGACAACACGAGTTGCAGCGGGCACATCTTTCTCTCGCCCACCGCGTCGTGGGAGCCAAACCACGTAAACGGGAATGTCTCTTCCGCGATCGATCTTCGCGATCTGCTCGGAGACCTCAGAGGTTCCTTGCAAGCAGGTGCCACAGGTAGGAGAGACCAGCATCAACACTCTCACCTTTCCAACATCTGCATTGAAGGCTCTCTGCACAGTGGCCGGCGTATTGCCTACCACCTCGTATGGTTTTGCCGGGCCCATCCGATTGCACGCAATCGTATTGAGAAGGAATATTGTGGAGGCAATTAAGACAAACCGTCTCATGACTAGCCCCTTATGAAATTAGGGAGCACAATGGCTGTCATCGTAACCACCACAGCGAGCCAGAGGAGAGCGCGTGTGATCTTTGCGCTCGCCGTAGTACATGTATTTCCAATACATCCGCCTCTTGGGCGATAGGCCAGCCAAAACCCAAGAACCAGCAGGATGATCGAACCTAGAATGAAGTAGGGTCGATAGGGCGAAAGTTTGGCAGCCGCAAGCACGCCGCTCGTGCCAAGAACTGCTATTACTGCAGGGCCGATACAGCAAAAGGTGGTCGCCGCGGCTACCAGGCTCGAACCAATGGCGCTTAGCGAAGAGCTAATCACAAGAGTAATCTGCCTCATTGCGCGCTGCCTCCGTTTCTCGATGCTGACCGAACGGCGGTACGGATAAGGTCATATGATGGAATGCCACCCATGTACCTCCGGCACATCAAACCAAAGTCCCGCCTGTCTGAAACTCCGGGCTCGATATCGATGTCGTTGATGCGAACCGTGGGTGAACCCAAAAATTTCATACTTTGGGCAGCCTCAGCGTCCGGTACAAGGACCTCTGTGACTTCAGCGTGACAGCCCTCTTCTTGCACGATCTCCTGAATCCGTTGCAGGGTGGGAAAGTGATTAGGGCAGTCTTCAAAATAGAGAACGTCAATCCTCATCCTTACCTCACTCCCTTGCGCGAACGCGACCTGGCCATCCGTTTAAGTACTGGGCATGTATCCGGATGCTGCGATTGTTGCCTCAATGCCTGATTACAGTTGCGTAATGCTGCGAGCAAATGGCTCTGTAGTCTCTCCAACTCCACCTTTTTGTTACGGACCACCGCCAGTTTTTTCTGTAGAAGATCTCTCACTTCCGCGCATGCGCCAGTGTGTTCTTCCTGAAAAATGAGAAGCTCGCGCACTTCTTCCAGAGAAAAACCCAGGTCTTTCGCGCGCTTCACAAACGCAAGTCGCGCAACCGCACCCTCTGAATATTTCCTGTACCCAGATGCTGTCCTTGGCGCAGGAGACAACAATCCCTTCTGCTCATAGAAGCGGACCGTCTCCAGATTGATTTGAGCGCGCTGCGCGAGTTGACCCCTTGTCAGTCCATCCATGTCCTCAGCTTAGACCCTGTAGACGGCTACAGGGTCAAGGGGCCTTTGCGTGCAGCGATCCGTGATGACGATACTTCAGTGCCGAGAGCGCCGGCGGAAGAAGGCGTACAGAGGGCTGTATCAGGGAGTGTTTATTGGAGTTTATCGGGACTGCGGTAGATCATCTTTCCTTTCCTGATCGTATACGCTACTCTAGCGAGATTTTTCACATCACTCGCTGGATCGGCTTCGAGCACGACCAAGTCGGCAATCATTCCTTTCTCGATCCTGCCCTTTGCAGGTTGCTTGAAATACCTGCTGGGGTTGGTGGTCAGCGATGCCAGAATGTCTCGCCAGTCCATGGCTCGCCCCATGAATTCGAATTCCTGAGAGGTATCGTATTTGGATATGAAACCTACATCTGTCCCAAACAGAATAGTGCCGCCCTCCGAGAAATAAGCCTTTAATTCGTTGACACCGTAGCCGACCAATTGATTCGCCACGCCAGGGTCCGAGGTTACGGTTGTCCACAAGGTCAGCGTCGGGATAAGGGCGGTGTGTTGCTGCTTCATGCGGGACAACTCATCTGCTGTGAAACCGTCTTCCGTCGGAATCGTGTGCGCCAGCACGTCAACGCCGCCGGCCAATGCATTGTCCACGCCAGTGTGGTTCTGCGGATGGGCAAAGACCGGCCTGCCTTGAGCGTGCGCCACATCGGACGCGGCTCTTACAATGGCGGTATCCATGTTCACTACTGGCTTATCTCCCATGTAGGCGCCGGTGAAAAGCTTCACGCCGTCGAAATCCGCTTTCATGTATTGCTGCGCCATCTGCTCTGCTTGCTGAGGGCTGGCTGCTTCCGGCAACTGCAGTTCAGCGGGGAGATAGACGGGATGACCGTTCTTGGGAAAGATATCCCCGGCCATCAGGATTTGAGGTCCGGGAACGTCTCCACTCTCGACGCGGCGCCGGAGCGCAAAGGTGTTGTCTGGATCAGAACCGAGATCCCACACCGTTGTAAAACCCCAGCGAGTGAGCATCTGCTGCATGTGCGCTTCGAGTTGATCCGCGGAGACGTGCGGGGCGTTCTCCCATCCATTTTCGAAATGCACATGACTATTCCAGAACCCGGCAACGATTATTTTGCCGGTACAATCGATCACCTGCGCAGATTTTGGAATTGTCAACTGGCCGCGCTTGCCTACCACAGCGATCCGGCCGTCTTGTATGAATACCACTGCATCGTCGATTGGACCAGCAGTCGGCGACGGATAAACCCTTCCGCCTTGAAGGACAAGAGAGGGACTTGCGGCCGCCGCCGCTCTCTCGATAGAGACGACAGGACTCAGCAGGAGTGCGGCTGCTATCAGGAACCTAGAACACAGTTTCATCGAAATCTCCCTCTTGATTCCAGCAATAACTATCACCTGTGGACGGGCGCCGTCTCATCTAAATGGATTAGCATTTTCGAAACAACACCGGGCCAAATTCTAAACTGCCGGCAGTGAATGGTGCTCAATCACTCGGCACGAACCATCAATCTTTCGGTAACCCACAGTCAATCGGAATACCAACTCTTCGCGCTTTCAGTTGTCATCGAAGCCAGCGCACCGTCTGATCGTCGTGGCGAACGCGACGTCGCTTCCAACTACCTCGTCTGTCACTATTTTCTCGAGAGCGGGCTTTGGAGATCACTGGAATAGTGGGCATAGGCGGCACAACGCAGAATCATGGCTCTCACCGTCCTAGTCGGACGTTACCTCTGAACCGCCGGTGGTTGCAAATCTCTGAGAAATGCGTCGACGGCTGAATCGACTCCAGGAAAGATTCGATTCAGCCCAACATGTTCTGTAAACCCGCTGCGATCAAAAAGATCGCGAACTCGATCTGCGACACGTGCGAAGTAGAGCGCAATACCCCTCTCCTGCAATTCACTCCGCAGCTGCTCCAGCATTTCAAGACTGGTCAGATCGATTTCCGGAGAAGCCTCGAGGTTTATGAGAACTGCGTGGAGTGACCCGCCTGACAGATTCGTGAGCTCACGCAGATGGTTGCGAATGCGATTCGCATTTGCAAAAAACAACATACCATTCGGCCGAAAGATGAGGAGGTGAGGAATCTGCTTAGCCTCCGGATGACGATCGACATCGACAAAATTCCCGGAGCCCGCCAGTCTGCCCAGAACAGAATCCTGTGGAGCGCTGAGCCTTCGCATCACAGCCACCAGTGTTATAGCGACGGCGAAAATGAGGCCCTTGAGAATTCCCAGCTGCAACACACCGATGAGGGCAACGAGTGCACCCCAGATACTTCCACTACGAAGCCTCGCATAATATCTTAGCGTGCCGACGTCGGCTAGATGTGCGACAGCATGGATGACAATTGCTCCGAGAACAGCCTCCGGAAGATCGCTGATAAGGGGTAGCAAGTACGCCAGAGTGAGGCCCACAAAAAGAGAAGACGTAATGGTGGAAAGCTGAGTACGCGCACCAGCGCTATCATTGGCTGCCGATCCCGACATGCCCCCGCCTACAATGATCCCGCCGAATACTCCGGATGCGATGTTTGCCGCTCCCATTGCGCAGAGTTCCTGATTGGGATTGATATCAGATCTATGCTTTGCCGCAAACGTTCGACCAGCAGCGAGAGATTCGGCGGTGAGCACCAGCACAATTCCGATGGCGCCCACAAAGATATCCGCCATCTGGTCTTCCCCTATCCTGGGCAGGCTCAGCGAGGGCATTCCAGCTTGAATCGTACCGACGACTTCCACGTGATGCTGTTTCAGTCCGAACCAGGAGACAGATAGAACACCGAGCACAAGCACTACCAAAGCCGACGGCACGCGGGGAGCAACCGCGCCCAGCAGGAACATCGCAGCAATCGCGATTACTCCCACAGCACATGTCCACGGACTCAGCTCTTTGATCGACGTGATCACATGCCACACCAAATGGAAGAAATTCCCCTGCCCCGCAGAAATGCCCGTGAGCTTATGGGCCTGCTTCATCATGATGGTGAGGGCGAGTCCGAAGACAAAGCCCTTGAGAACTGGCTTGGAAATGAACTCCGACACAGCTCCCAGCTTGAGCAGACCACCAACCAGGAAGATGATGCCCGCTGCGATGGCAGCGCCTGAAGCAAGCACAACATATCGAGAGGAGTCACTGGCGGCAATCGGAGCTACGAGAGCGGCCAGCATGGCTGCCGATGATGATGTAGGCGTAACCGCGAGCTGACGCGATGTCCCAAAGATCGCGTAGATAAACATGCCTGCCATCGCGGCGTATAAGCCCATCTGCGGCGGGACTCCGGCAATGCCCGCATAAGCCATTCCCTCCGGGACCAGCAATCCCGCAAGCGCAATCCCTGCAATCACGTCCGCACCAATGGTTTTCGGTGTGCAGTCAGGCAGCCAGTCG
>DATAQX010000441.1:0-6161 GCA_036264455.1 Silvibacterium sp.
TGCTCCAGCCGCTCGCCGTGCCAGACGTGCGATACGCCGCTCAAGGCGTAGATCGCGGTCTCATGGGTGGCGTGTTTGTGAGCCAATGCCCGACCGCCCGGCGGAATTGTTAGCAGTTGCATGTGGATGGCTTTCGCACCCGCTGACTCGGCAGAGATGCCGACTGCGTATTGCAATCCCTGTTTTCCGACGAAGGGCTCGCCAGCGCGCAACTGGCGGCAGGCTGCTGCTCCTTCCGATGCTGAAACAGTCATTGTAGAAAACCTCGATCGGCAGGCTGATTGCAAACAGACTCAGACAATTCTATTGCTTTTTAAAAAGTGCCGTAAACCGGCCCTGATCTGATCTCTACGTCTCTCTTGTTCCCGGCTCTACCTTTTCCGAACTGGAATGGGTTCGATAATCCAGATTCGACAATGCTATCCACCTCTCGGTGGTCGCATAATCGCCAACTCGCTCATCGACAAGCTCGAGCGGAATTTAGACTGCGGGCGGGTGACCGGCAACCCGGACATAACCTGATTTTGGGGTTAGGGAAGAGTGGGCGACGATTCGACCGGAGGCGCTCGCAAGCCTCAAATCTGTTCACTGAGATACCCTTGTCTTTGCGAGAGTCTGCGCACATCTCTGGAGCAAGCACGCATGCCGAATGGAAAACCTCATGATCATCCGTTAACAGATATTCTGGTTCACTCAGCCCCTGTTTACGGAGAAGAAGCCGACGATCTGATCCGAGAGATTGCAGGGTTGTGCAGCCACCGAGAGTTGTACGAATGGTGGGGACGCGAGATAGGCTGGTCAGGCAGCGATCCTTCAGTCGTTCACAAAGCCCGTGTCCACTTGGAACTGTTGCTGCAGCGAGCCCAAGATGGCGGTTGGGCAATGGAAACAAAACGATGAACGCTTGAGGCAGTAAGACACGTCGAATTCTCAGGCATGATGGGAGTATCACCGGCAACTCGGACATAAACCGATTTTGGGGTTAGGGAAGAGTAGGCGACAAACCAATTGGAACTCGGTCAATGAGCGATTTGCCCCGAAGTCGCCAACTGAGCTACGAAGATGCCTCGTCTCCAAAGCCACGCCAGCTCACTATAGATTCCCGGAAGGCCTACATCACTTCGAATTGAGAAAATACCCAAGGGCCTTCTCGAACTCCTTCGGCTGATCGAACCATGGGAAATGGCCGGCGCGATCGATAAAGTACAAGGTTGCATGCCGCCAGGCGGCGCTGGTCTGATAGGCCATCCACGGGTCCATGGGGTCCTGCCGACCATGAAGAACCAGGACGGGACGGTCGAAGTCTTTCAGTCGGGGTCGCAGGTCGTAACCTGGCGCGGTGATCTCTGGACCGAGCAGACGGCCGACATCCGCGTGCCAGGCACGGCCCAGTTCGCCCGCCAGTTGCTCTCCGATCTTTCGATTAAAGAAGAGACCCTTAGTCTCCAACGTCGCCATGTCCATTCGCGATTGTTGCGAGTCCTCTTTCTCCAGCGTTCCGAGCCGATCCCGATCTTCGAGCGAAAGACGGTCAAGGATGTTGTCCTCGAAGGCGACTAAATATTGGAAAGCCACGGGAGCCGAGTCCAAGAGAACGAGCTTGTCGATATGTTCCGGATATGCAGCCGCGTAATCCATCGCCAGAATGCCACCAGCAGAGTGCCCGATGATGGTCCAACGCTCAACCTTCAAATGGGATCGCAGCGCCTCGAAGTCTTCGAGAGAAAGGGCCAGATTGATCGTCCTCTTGTCGATACGCGGAGGCAAGGAGCGGCCAGTGCCGCGCTGCTCAAGCAAAATGGCGTGAGCATATTTTGCGACATCTGAAGCCACTGGCAGCATGTAATCGCAGTCGTCTCCTGGGCCGCCGCTCAATATTAGAACCGGCTCACCAGTACCAAGCGATCGGTAGTAAAGATCAAATCCGCTTCTCGGAATCTTCTCAGTTTGGAATTGATCCTCATAGCCAGTCAATGGGGACGGTGAGTTTTGAGCATGGGCGTTCCGAATCAGAGCGGTGCAAACAGCGAGGCAGAAGAGAAGAATCCGCAGCAACCAGCGTCCTTTGAACACAGATCCTCCGATCACAGCCTGATTGCTTCAAGGAGTGTCTCTCAGACATACATGCGAAAGCGTGCTTCAACTTCAAATCGGCGACAAATCGCCTTTCACCTCATCGGCCTTGGGCTCGATGAGCGCCTCAGCCTGATACCAACCGAAAAAATCTATGTCTGACTGGCTCAATCTAACTCGCTCCGATCTGTCCGAGCTTCCTCGTCTCTTGTTATTCGTATCGCAGCGCCACCATCGGGTCCACCCGTGCAGCTCTTTTCGCCGGAATCCAACATGCCAGTACGCCCGTTGCCAGCAACAGTAAAACCGTACTTGCCAAGGTCGCAGGGTCGTAGGGTTTCACTCCGGGCCATAACTCTGCCTCGACAGCTCGCCCCAGCAACAAGCTAACGACCAGTCCAACCGCAACTCCCGCCAGGACTAAACGCAAGCCCTCGATGATAATCAAGCGAAGCACGTTCGCGCGTTCCGCCCCCAGAGCCATACGGATTCCGATCTCATGTGTCTTCTGAGCTGTCGTGTACGCCAGCACGCTGTAAACGCCCACCGTGACAAGAATCAACCCCACACATCCGAAAATGATCATCAACAGTGAGGCGAAACGAGGGCCCGCGTACAATCCCTGGCTGATGGCATGCTCCAATGCGTCAGGGTATGCGAGCGCGACACCGGGATCGGTTGCCCATACTGCCTGCTGCACCTCTTTCATAAGCGCCATCGGCGATTGTTGGGACCGAACGACGAGAACTTGCAATCCCGACCCTGTGACGGTGTAAGGCACCCACACTTGCGGTTGAATCGGGGTCCGCAGGCCGCCGCTGCCGTAGCCCCCCGCACCCTGGTTTGCGACGTCACTCACCACTCCCACGATTTCGAACGACGGCTGGCGCAGCGGATCGGCTACGCTTTCGAGCCCAGCAAGCTTGACTTGACGCCCGATCGCGTCTTCACCGTGAAGATAGGCAGAGACGAACTTCCGGTTCACCACCGCTACTTTTCTCGCATCGTTGATTTCTTCTTCGGTGAATGCACGTCCCGTCTCGAAGGGAATGCGCAGAACGCTAAAGTACGTCTCGCTGACGTTTTGCACCTGGGCATGCCATTGCTCCTCGGGCGATTTTCCGGAAACCTCGACCTTGCTGTCCTGGCCACCCTGTGGTGGCACTGAGCTGGATTCCGCGGCATCCATCACCCCTGGGATCGCTTTTACACGTGCCAGGACCGGCCGGAAAAATGTGCTCACATGCTCCGCCGTCTTGTAACGGTTCGGGGGCAACAGCAAGGTCGTCTCGAAGACGTGATCCGCCTGCAGCCCAAGATTCACTTCGCGCAGCGCAAAAAAGCTATGCATCAAAAGACCCGCGCCAATCAGCAGCGTCAATGACACCGCCACTTCCAGTACAACCGCCGCATCGCGCAAGCGCGCGGTCCGAAATCCGCCGATCACACCCCTTCCCATATCTCCCAGTGAATTGTTCAGCTCGCGGCGCGCCGCCTGCAATGCCGGCGCCAGACCGAAAATCAGCGGAGTCAATACGGCCAACGCCAACGCGAAAGCCATCACCTGCGTATTCAGTCCGATCACGGATTCTGCCGGAATCGAATCCGATGGCATCGTGACGACAATCAACTTGAGCCCGCCCCACGCAATCAGGATACCCAGTACTGCTCCACCCATTGCCAACATGAGACTTTCGACCAGCAGTAGTCGCACCAGTCTCGCCCGCCCTGCTCCCAGCACCGCGCGCAGCGCGAACTCCTTCTCTCGCGAGCTTGCCCGCGACAGCATCAGGTTCGCCACGTTCACGCAGGCGATCAACAGCAGCAATCCGACGGCCGCCAAGACGGTGTACAGCGTGGATTCAACGTGACCGGTAACCGAGTGACCAATGTGCAGAACGAACACCTGGAACTGGGCGGGATAATCCTGGGGACGGAGTTTGGCCAGACGGTTGAGGATTCCAGTCAGATCTGCCGAAGCTTGCGCCGTCGAGACGCCGGGCTTTGGCCGCGCCAGTATGAACCAGCGCTCCGGCAATCCTGCGAAGCCTGTCGCCATTCCCGCACGTGGCGTTTTGGGAATCCACAGATCGGCGTCATACCAGCCGAAGCGTGGCGGCATGATTCCGACCAGAGTGCGCGCCGTGCCATTCAGCACGAAAACCTTGTTCAGCACGTTTGGATCGCCGTTGAAGCGCGCCTTCCAAGTTTTGTATCGCAGCACGAATACCGGCGGCGCTCCCGGCTTGTAGTCTGCTAGTTGTAGGACCCGCCCGTACAGTGCAGGCATACCGAAGAATTCAAATGAGGCCGGAGTCATATCGGCTCCGTAGAGCCATTCGACGCCGGCGCCATGTTTGTAAAGTACGGGATCGTCGGTGGTGCCGATAACGCTCTCGAATGAATGGTTCTGCCTGGCAAGTTCCAGAAACTCATCCGAACTGTATCCCTGGCGCCCCTCATCAGGACCTTGTGTAGCGGCATGAATGCGCGGAAATATGATGCGTCTGGCATCTTTATAGGGAAATGGCTCGAGCAACACGTTGTCTATGACGCTGAAAATCGCCGTGCTGGCCCCAATGCCAAGCGCGAGAGTGATGATCGCAACCAGAGCGAAACCAGGGTTGCGCTGGAACTGCCGGAGCGCGTACCGCAGGTCTTGCCAGAAGTTCGCGAAGACGTTGCTGCGACCACTGTTTCCAGGGGCCGCTGGTTCTTGCCGCGCCTCGAGCATCGTCTCGAGTAGCCCTTGCGTCAGCAGGTTCTCGTTATTGAGTTCCATCAGCACATCGCGGCGGGCGTCTTCCTCCGTAGCTCCGCCGGAGATCAAGTCGTCGTAGCGGTCCTCCAGATGCTGCGACAATTCCTCAATGATCTCGATTTCGCGAGTTGGTTCCAGCCTGAGAGACGAGAGCCGCCTAGCAATTTCCTTTCTCCAGTCAGGCATGTTCCGCCTCCGTAATCCGGTTGACTGCTTCCACGAATGTTTTCCAGCCACGGCGCTGTGAGGCCAAAACCTTTTGGCCCTCGGATGTCAGGCGGTAATAACGGCGGCGGCGCTGCCCGCTCTTTTCCACCCATCGGCCCTGAATCCACCTGCGTTTCTCCAGGCGATAAAGCAATGGATAGAGGGAGGCGACATAGAAGCGGACGGCCCCTCCCGAGCGTTGCTCGATGAGTTTGGAAATCTCGTAGCCGTGTCGTGGCCGGGCCTCGACGAGAGACAGGATCAAAAGCTCCGCACTGACCTTCTTCCACTCAACTTCTGATGTCATCCCTCGCTCCCACATATGGCGTATCCATATATGCGCGCCGCAGCACACCGAAGTCAAGTTCAAGCGATCGCGAAAGGCCACCATCGCGCAACCGGCCGCCGCTGCATCCGACCCTAGCAGAGGCGACCGGACCGAGATCAGGTGTGCCATACAGAAGTCCACTATCCGGGGATAACGATAATGAAAAATGCAATGGCAATACGTATTTCCTCCTCCTCCGGCTTCTCATCCTTGTACTTTTCAGAAGTAGATGAGAATCAGCAGAATTGATGAGAAATGCAAACACTCTTTGGCCGCTCGCTACCGCCGGCCCTCGCAATTGCAAGCTCTTCGACTGCGCAGTGGGGTAATCCTTGGCGATGATTCCGAAGAAAGAAACAAGAGGAAGCAGATCTACACAGAACGAGTCGGGAAGGCGCGAAAGGGCGAGTGATCGGTCCCGTGGGGAAGGAACGCGCGTTCCCACTGCTTCAAAAAACTTATCCCTGTCGCAATGAAAGCATTGAATCGGCGAAAGCGGAATGGCAACTACTCCTTAGTTCACTCCTCGCGCAGCAACCGCGCCGGATTGACGCTGAGCGCATGCCGCGCGGGAATCCAAGTTGCGACAAGCCCGACTACCGTCATCGTCGCGATCACGCCGGCCAGCACCAGCGGGTCGCGCGAGGTCGCCTGGTAGACAATCTGCGCAAGAAGCCGGCTGACCAGTATTCCCAGCGCAAGGCCCGCAATCGAGCCGGAGGTAAGAAGCAGCAAAGGACGCCCCAGCGCCGAACGTACAAGTTGCGCGCGCTGCGCACCTAACGCCACGCG
>DATAQX010000364.1:0-15772 GCA_036264455.1 Silvibacterium sp.
ACGACGACATTTTTGATCGATGGACACTTTTCAACCGCCTCATCCACTGTCGCCTTCAACTTCACCTCACTGCCCCGGCGATACGATGTGTCCTGGGTAAGGATAGCTACGCATTGCGCGTCATTCACGCGATCGACGATGGCATTTGCGGCGAAGCCGCCAAAGATGACTGAGTGGATTGCTCCTATGCGGGCGCAGGCCAGGATCGCAATGGCCAGCTCCGGAGTCATGCCCATATAGACAGCAACCCGGTCGCCTTTCCTGATGCCCAGCGACTTGAGAGCATTCGCAAATTTCTGCACATCAGCGAGCAGTTCGCCATAGCTCAGCCTGCGAACCTCTCCGGGTTCGCCCTCCCATAAAATCGCCGTCTTGTCCCGCTTGCCGTTACGCACGTGGCGGTCGAGACAGTTGTAGGAGATATTGATTTTTCCGCCTACAAACCACTTCGCCCAGGGCAAATCCCAGTCCAGAACCTTGGTCCAGGGCGAGAACCAGTGCAGTTCGCGCGCGGCGTTCGCCCAAAACTCCTCGGGATCGGCAATCGACCGAGCATAAAGCTCTTCATATTCGGCAAGACTGCCGATATGCGCCTGCGCCGCGAACTCCGGCGGCGGTGGAAAGACGCGATTCTCCCGAAGAATCGAATCCAGATGCTGGTCAGAGGTAATCGAAGAAGCCATGTGCCTGCCTTATTGGAAATTGTCGGTGCTCGATGATCGATTTGCCGTCAAGAAGACACACTAACGGCTCGGCATGAGAAGGCGCAAGGGATTTCCTGTCTATACGTATAGACATTGGCGGAGAGTGCTTTCAATCTCTCCGTTACACTGACGTTACGAGCCACATGTTGAGGATTTTTCGTCTTGGTTGAAGCCGACACTGCGCATCAGGAGATCCAGAAGCTACGCATTCTTGCCGTCATTCCCGCACGCCTCGGCTCCACGCGTCTGCCCCGCAAAGTGCTTCGCGAAATTGCCGGAGAACCTATGATCGCCTGGGTCTACCGTGCTGCCAGAGCCTGCCAGCTCCTCGATCAGGTGCTTATCGCCACCGATTCGGAAGAGGTACTCTCCTTCGCACAGGAGCATAGCCTTCCGGCCGTGTTCACGCCGGCTGATTGCGCCAGCGGTACAGATCGAGTGCATGCAGTCGCCGAGTCCATCGCTGCCGATATCTACGTCAATATCCAGGGCGATGAACCCCTGCTTCGTTCCGAGCATCTCGATGCGCTGCTTGAGCCCATGGCACGGCCAGAGGTGGAAGTCGCGACCCTTGCCACCCGCTGCTCGCCTGATCAGATTCATAATCCTAACGCGGTTAAGGTAGTTACGGCTGTCAATGGCCGCGCTCTTTACTTTTCCCGTGCCACTCTGCCCTTCGACCGGGACAACGTGGGCGGCATCACCTACCGCAAACATCTCGGCATCTATGCTTATCGAAAAAGCGCGCTCAACCGATTTCCCGGGCTCCCGCACAGCAGTCTTGAAGCTGCGGAGAAACTTGAGCAGCTTCGCTTCCTCGAAAATGGAATCGATATCTACGTCGCCGACACGCCGTATGACACTATCGGCGTCGATACGGAAGAGGACCTGCAGAAGGTAGAAGAAATATTGCGTCGATAGGCCGTGCCAGAACTCACCAGCACTCTCAATCGGTATGTTAGATTGGCAGTCACCATGCCTTCTCGAATCGCCCTCCTCCCGATTGCCTCGGCCCTTCTTGTGCTCACTACAATCGTGCTTCCCGCGCAGGAAACCGGTGCGCCTCACCTCGAAAAGCGTGGCATTACCACCCAGCTGATCGTCGACGGCAAGCCTTTTCTGATGCTGGCCGGAGAGTTGCACAACTCCAGTTCGTCGAGCCTGGAATATATGAAGCCCGAGTGGCCACGGCTGGCCGCCATGTCGTTGAACACCGTGATTACGCCGCTCTCCTGGGAGTTGATCGAGCCAACCGAAGGCAAGTTCGACTTCACACTGGTCGACGGCCTGATTTCTCAGGCGCGCGAACAGCATATGCACGTCGTATTTCTTTGGCTCGCTTCATGGAAGAACGGCATGTCCAGTTATCCGCCCCTCTGGGTCAAACAGGATACGAAGCGCTTTCCGCGCGTAGTTCACAACGGCAATCCGGTAGAGATTTTGTCGCCGCAAAGCACAGCGACGCGCGACGCCGACGCTCGCGCCTTCGCGGCCCTTATGCAACACCTGCGCGAGGTCGATGCGGGCAATCACACCGTGGTGATGATGCAGGTGGAAAATGAAGTCGGGGTTCTGGGGGATACGCGCGATCACTCCGCGGAAGCAAATCAGGCCTTCGCCGCCGCCGTACCTGCGGAATTGATGCAATACCTCAAAACCCACAAGGATTCGCTCGATCCCGAGCTGAGGGCGCTATGGGAAGAGAACGGCGAGAAGACCTCCGGCACTTGGGCACAGGTCTTCGGCGATACTTCGCGCGCTGACGAAATCTTCATGGCCTGGAACTACGCACGCTTCGTAAACGCCGTGGCCGCCAAGGGCAAGGCTGCCTACAACATTCCGATGTATGTCAACACCTGGCTGGCGGGCCAGGACACTCCGCCCGGTGATTATCCAAGCGGCGGACCTCAGCCACGCGTGGTCGATATCTGGAAGGCTGCGGGAACTTCCATTGATATATTTTCTCCCGACCTTTATGCACCGGACTTTTCCGGCTGGAGCCGTCGCTACCACCGCGCCGGCAATCCGCTCTTCCTCCCTGAGACAAATGGCGGAGCGCAGGGTGCAGCCAACGTCTTCTACGCCGTGGGAGAGCATTCCGCCCTTGGCTTTTCGCCCTTCGGAATCGACCAGGTCGCCGTTCGCGAAGCCCCAGCGCCCGATGCGGGAACCAGACCGCGCGGACCAGCGCCTCAGACACCCGATCTGGGAACCAGCTACAAAACTATTGCCCAGCTCTGGCCGCAACTCCAGGAGCAGCAGACCAAGGGCAACGTGCATGGTTTCATTCTGGACAAAAGCCACCCCTCCGTCGACTTCAACATGAACGGATATGTCGTTCACGTAACCCTGGATGAGATCTTCGGCACGCACGCTGAGAATGGCTACGGACTGATCATGGCCACTGGGCCGGACGAATTCATGGGCGCAGGAACCGGATTCCGCGTCTCCTTCAGCAGCCGTTCAGACTCGCCGCATATCGGAATCGCGTCCGTAGACGAAGGCCAGTTTAAAGACGGCGAATGGATTCCGGGCCGCCGTCTCAATGGCGACGAAAATGACCAGGGAAGCTACTGGCGCTTCGATCCGTGGCAGGTCAGGATCGAAAAAGCGAAGGTATACAGGTTCGATTAGCCAGGAAGCACGGTAGTCACGAGTGACTCAAACGCTTAAATCCGCCCCGCGTGATTCGCGCCCGAAGTATGTAACCAGCGCAAGACAACTCGCAACCAGCAGGACAGTGACTGCGAGCACGCGCCCGAAGCCGCCGAAGCGTTCCGCGGCCCGCGCCTGCAGAACCGAATTGCGTGAAGTAATCAGATTGCCAAGCTGGTATGCGAGGCCTGGAAAGATCGCACGCATGGGGCCTGGCGAGAGCTCGCTTAAGTAAGCAGGTACGACCCCCCACGCTCCCTGCACCATGAACTGCATCAGAAACGCGCCGCCAGCAAGCACAAAAAGTGAGTGCGCCAGCGCATAAAGAGGAATGACGGGCAACGACAATAACGCCGCCGTAATAATGACGCGCTTGCGCCCAAAGCGTTCGGAGAGCCCTCCGAAGAACACGCCGCCCAGCAGTGCGCCGATGTTATAAACAATTCCCACAGTGCCTGTAACTCCCGCTGAAAAATGGTGGTCCTTCTCGAGAAACGTCGGGTATATATCCTGGGTTCCATGCGAGAAGGCGTTGAAGCAGGTCATCAGCAGCACCAGGAATACGAACGTCGGAGCGAACTGACGAATCCCGCTCGCAAGCTTCGTCTTCACCTGGACTGCCTGTCGCGCTTTAATCGCGTTGCGCTCGCGCCATACCGGCGATTCCTGCACCTGCGTGCCGATATAGAAAACAAGCAGCGCCGGAATTGCGCCCACAAGAAACATGCCGCGCCATCCCACCGGGTGCCCGTGCCAGGTCATCCGTGAGAAGAGCGGAAACAGCAGCGCATATGTTGCCGCAGCCGCCAGGTATCCCACTGCATAACCCTCCTGCAGCAGGCCAGAGAAGAAGCCGCGCCTTTCCTTCGGCAGTGTCTCGAAGGCGAGCGCCGCGCCCACGCCCCACTCTCCGCCCATCGCGATCCCAAACAGCGCACGCAGCCAGAACAGCGCATGCAGCGATGTCGCAAAGGCGCTCGCCAGCTCAAAGGCGGAGTAACAGGCGATATTCAACATCAGCGTCGGACGGCGGCCGTAACGATCCGCCAAAGCGCCGAACAGAAACGCTCCTACCGGACGAAAAGCCAATGTCAGAAAGAGAGCCTCGGCTACCGCCGAAGGCCGGGCCTGAAAATATCTTGCGATCGCCGAAACACAGAAGACCAGTATGAAAAAATCAAAGGCATCGAGCGACCAGCCGAGAAAGCAGGCGGTAAACGCATGACGCTGCTGCGGGGTCAGGCTCGTGGGTTGGCTCGACATAATGGATGAAGAGGCCGCGCCGCGGCTCCTCAAGAGCTTACCAGAGCCGGTTTTGGCAGTAGGAAAGAACCCTAGCGCGGTCCCAGATCCTGGGACGCGGCATTCAAAGGGGTCTGATTTGTTGCGGGTTGCTCCATATCTTTGGCCCGCTTGTGGATCTGATGGTGCAGGCAATAGAGAGCCAGTTCCAGCCTGTCTGAGACGCCTAACTTGTCGTATATCTTACGCAGATAATTCTTGATGACCTGCTCGGTGGTGCCCAGCTGGAAGGCAATCTCTTTATTGCGCTTGCCCTGCGTGATGCAGGCAATGATCGCAAGCTCCTTCGGCGAAAGCCGGGGTTGCGACTTGGGATTGGTAATAGCCGTCGCCTGCGACCGGTAGGCCTCGATCACCCAGTTCACTGACTGGTTATCGATCCACGTCTCTCCAGCGCCGATCTTGCGTACGCACTTGACCAGCAAATCGGGAGAGATTGACCGCGGGATAATGCCGCGCACTCCGCGCCGGTAGAGCTCAACCGTATTTGCCTCATCCGCACTTGCCGTTTGCACGATGATTTTGAGTTCGGGCGCCGCGCGAACTATCTCTGGGATAACGTTTGTGGCGCCTGTGATCAGATTGCTTTCCAGCACGAGCACATCTGCGGGATGGCGCTCCAGCGCCGAATGCAAGTTCTCGATGCGGTCCACCTGGGCCACAACACGGAGGTCATCTTCAAGAGCGAAGACTTTGCGCATGCCAACGCGATAAATCGCCTGCGAGTCCGCCAGTATGATACGAATCGCCGGGCGCTCCGGCGTCTCCGGCGAGGCTTCTCTGGGCATCGCTCCTTCACTGCTTTCCTGAATAATGTCCGCCATAATTCTTCGCGCTTTTAAGGTAACTACTGGAAACTGTATTCATCGATCACTGCTGCGGCATATGACTCCGAAGATTCGCGGTAAGAACGTACAACCCTGCCCGTGCAATGTACTGCCGCCGTTTCATTGAGAGCGAGCGTGCCCTCGGGAATCTCGATGAGGAACTCCACCACCGTGCCTGGCGTCAGCGATTCTTTAAGGTGAAGAAGCACGCCATTCGCGGAAATATTGTCTGTTACTGCTTCGTACTGCTTCGCTGAAGCCATCAGATGAACAGGCAGCATCAAAGGAAAACGCACCGCAGACCGCAGACCCTCGGGGCGCTCCGGCACCACACGTTCGATTTCCAATGCAGCAATATTCATATGCACGGCTAACCCCACAATCAATCAGAATTTCTCTGATACTTCTAAGGTTATGCTGATCGGCGATTCCAGCAGAATTACCAAAGTTTACACCGAAGACCTCAAGTAATACAGAAAAATACGGGATCATTCGTTTATCCGGCAGGGCTGTCGATAATCGTGCGGTCTAAGCTACCTGCATCGAGCGAGTTGCGCGGGTTTTCGACGCCGCCTGCGGCTGAAACGCCGCGGATGCACCCACCCATTCCAGGTCCCGATTATGGTCCACACCCATCATTTTTCCCCGGCCAAGGCGCACCAGCGGTAACACCGGCTCGAGGTGTCCACCGTCGGGCCACAGGTAGAGAATGCGGATTTCCGGTTGTGTCGGACCTTCGGGGGTTTCGATGACGTTCTCGAATTTCACCCGCTGTTGCAGCAGGTAGTTGTGGCGATCCCGAGGCGGGATCGCGGCCAGGTCTTCATCCGTGGGCGCAAACTGGATTCCCTTCCCGGCGAAGGAGAAGAGCGGCTTGAGGATCCATTGTTCGCGGTCGCGTGGCAGCCGGCTGCGGTCTTTGCCGCGGAACCAGTCATGAAGGAAGACAGCTGGAGGAACGCAAGGGTGATCCAGATATGGAATGGAAAACTTGCTCAGGTGGAAGTACCAATTCGGATGGCCAGCCCACTCTACATCGAACTGTTCGCAATAATCGAAGTGCAGATGCACCTGCTTCTGGATCAACTCGTCCACGATCGCGCGATTGTAGATGCGGTGAATCGGTATGAGCCGCGTTCCCTCGCGGTAGCAGAGCCGGGGCAGCTTTCCCGGCCGATCTTCCGGGATGACTTCGGTGATATCGACGATACGAATCCCCAGCCGCTCCTCGGTTACCCGAAAATCAGGCAGGGTCTTCTGGTGCAGGGGGTCGACTTCCGTCAGGACAACATGCTCAGGGTGGTGTCCGCGCAGGATCACGCGCTGCATCAGCTTCCAGAAGCTGGCTTCGGTGTGGCCGCCAAGGAAGAGATCAAGTCCAGAATCGAGGGAGAAAGCTGAACGATAGTTTTCGGCGAGCACATGCTGGTAGGCATATACGGAGGGAAAGGCCTGCAGCTCTACCAGGCGCGGCGCCAGTCTGCCGTCGGACTCCCGGATCAGACCAAAATCTACAGTCATGAAGTGCGGATGCGGCGTCTCATCGGCTGCACGGTATGCGTCGGGAATCGCCTTGCTCGATGCGGCCAGATATTCCGGGTCATCTACAAGCCGATGCGTCAGCTCCGCGCCGATCGCAGCCATTTCATCCAGTAGTTCTCTGGAGAGAAACACCGGAGTCTCTGCCACGCGAAAACCTACGTGGGTGCGTACGCACGCGTCGAGATTACGCAGGAAGAGGCGGTAGGTCTCGGAGCGAAATCGCGAATTGAATTCCTGACGCAGCGATGGAATCACGCCAATAGGGTATACCTCCAACAGCGGTTCGGGCAGCCGGTTCGCGATTCACGTCATGAATGCGAGAATGTTCGAGTTGGACACCCTTTATGGCCATTGTCCCTTTCTCAATTCCCTTTTCGCAGACAGCCGTTGATGATCTGCGGGAGCGGCTGGCGCGTACGCGCTGGCCGGACAAGATCCCCGGCTCCGGGTGGGAGTACGGCTTCGACCTCGAATCGCTGAATACGATCTGCGAATACTGGCGCACGGGCTTCGACTGGAAGGCCCAGGTCGCCCGGGTGGCGCAGCTGGAGCATTTCCGATACACGGCTGACGGCATCGGAATCCATTTTGTTCATGCGCGAGGCAAGGGGCCGTCCCCTATTCCGCTGATCCTCACCCACGGCTGGCCGGGCTCGTTCCTCGAGATGCTCGGGCTTCTCCCGCTGCTGACCGATCCGGCGGCGCACGGGGCGGACGCAGGCGACTCCTTCGATGTAGTGATCCCATCGTTGCCGGGGTTCGGCTACTCTGACCGGCCAGCGGAGCCGGGCATGAACGTCTTCCGCATCGCCGAGCTCTGGGCCGGGCTGATGGACGAGCTCGGCTACAGCAGGTTTGGGGCGCAGGGCGGGGACCTTGGAGCGGGCGTGAGCACCGTTCTCGGACTTCGCCACTCAGAACGAGTACTGGGCATCCATCTGAACTACATTCCCGGCTCCTACCGGCCGTACGTCGAGCCCGGCGCGCGGCTGGCTGCGGTCGAGGAGCAGTTCCTGAAGGACGCGGCGCGGTGGTACGACGAAGAGGGAGCCTACGCTCACCTGCAGCGGACTGAGCCGCTGACAGCGGCGTATGGACTGAATGACTCGCCTGCGGGGCTGGCGGCGTGGATCCTCGATAAGTTCCGCAAGTGGGCGGATTGCGGAGGTGAACTTGAGCGACGATTTACTCCGGATGAACTGTTGGCGAACGTGACGCTTTACTGGATGACCGGGACCATCCACTCATCCTTCCGGATCTACTTCGAGGGGCGGAAAGCTCCGCTGCAGTTTGCCGAGGGAGATTTTGTCAGTGTCCCTTGCGGGATCGCGCGCTTTCCGAAGGAAGAGCCTTTTCCGCCGCGTCCTTGGATCGAGCGGGGTTACAGCGTCCAGCAATGGACCGAGATGCCACGGGGCGGGCACTTCGCAGCCCTGGAAGAACCAGCCCTGCTGGCCGAAGACATTCGCAGGTTCTTCCGGCGATTCCGGTGAGCCCTCCCCCCCCGCTAAACTGTAACTGATTCATTTCATTATGCTTATCATACAGCCTATGAGCTACCTCATAGATAATAAAGATTTTGCGAGTATCTCATAGAAAACAAAGGATTCGGTTGTATGTATCAGATAAGCAGAGTTTATCTTGGACCATTTTTATAAATATCCCATGTTTTCAATAATTTACGGCGAATCACGGACAGACCGGCTCGCAGGACTTTCCAGCGTCTGATATCGAATCGCGCTACTTTCCATTGTAGCCGGAAAGCGGGTAATTCCCAGCCATGGGAGCCTATCAATTAACCTATTGAAATCAATGGGATGCACTGAGTTCTTGGTGAGGATGCTTGACATGATCCAACTGCAGGCTCCCCGGCTGCGCCTGCTGCGAAAAAGCCCCCGTCTCCGCCCGGAAGGCCCTAATTAAAGGCATGACAGAACTGCATCCCAGCGGCTAGTGTCCGCATCAGATACGTTGACAGTAAGTCACTCAAGTGCGAAACTAAGTCTCGCAATCGAGCGCAAGTATGCAGCATTTCAGGAGCACCAATGGCAAAGATTATCGGTATTGATTTAGGAACAACTAATTCGGTCGTCGCGGTTATGGAAGGCGGCGAGCCGAAGGTTATCGCCAACGAAGAGGGCGGGCGCACAACTCCCTCGGTTGTCGGCTTCACGAAGAGCGGAGAGAGGCTTGTGGGCCAGGTAGCCAAGCGCCAGGCGATCACCAATCCGCAGAACACTATTTATTCGATCAAGCGCTTTATGGGCCGCCGCTTCAATGAAGTGACGGACGAAATGAAGATGGTTCCCTATAAGGTGAAGCAGCAGGGCGACCATATCGTGGTTGAAGCGCAGGGTAAGGACTACACCCCGCCCGAGATTTCGGCGATGATCCTTCAAAAACTGAAGAAGGCCGCCGAAGACTATCTGGGCAGCAGCGTCACCGAAGCCGTCATCACTGTGCCGGCGTACTTTAATGACGCGCAGCGGCAGGCCACCAAAGACGCCGGCCGCATTGCCGGACTCGATGTAAAGCGCATTGTGAACGAGCCGACGGCAGCGGCGCTGGCCTACGGCCTCGACAAGAAGAAGGAAGAGACGATCGCCGTGTATGACTTCGGCGGCGGCACCTTCGATATCTCGATTCTCGAAGTGGGCGAGGGCGTCATCGAGGTGAAGTCGACGAACGGCGACACGCACCTGGGCGGTGACAACATCGACCAGCGGATCGTGGACTGGCTGATCGAGGAGTTTAAGAAGGATGAAGGCCTCGACCTGAGCTCAAAAGGCAACGAGATGGCACTGCAACGGTTGAAGGATGCAGCCGAGCGGGCCAAGATCGAGCTTTCGACGGCAGTCGAAACGGAAATCAACCTGCCGTTTGTAACGGCGGACGCGAGTGGGCCGAAGCACCTGGTGAAGAAGCTGACCCGCGCTAAGCTGGAGCAGCTGGTAGAGGACATCATCCAGAAGTCCGTTGAGCCATGCAAGAAGGCTATGGCCGATGCCGGCGTAGACGCGAGCAAGATCGACGAGGTTGTGCTGGTGGGCGGTCAGACACGCATGCCGCGCATTCAGCAACTGGTAAAGGATCTGTTCGGCAAAGAGCCCCACAAGGGCGTGAATCCTGACGAAGTAGTCGCGATTGGCGCGGCAGTGCAGGCGGGCGTGCTGGCGGGCGAAGTAAAGGATCTGCTTCTGCTCGACGTGACGCCACTGACCCTGGCTATCGAGACACTGGGCGGCGTTGCGACACAGATGATCGCGCGCAACACGACGATCCCGACGAAGAAGACGGAAACCTTCTCGACGGCAGCCGACAGCCAGACCGAAGTCGAGGTTCACGTGCTGCAGGGCGAGCGTCCGATGGCCGCTCAGAACCGCACGCTGGCCAAGTTCAAGCTGGGCGGAATTCCACCGGCTCCACGGGGCGTGCCACAGATCGAAGTGACGTTCGACATTGATGCCAACGGCATTCTGAACGTGACTGCGAAGGATAATGCCACGGGCAAAGATCAGAAGGTGACGATTACGTCGTCTTCGGGTCTAAGCAAAGAAGAAGTTGATCGGATGGCCAAGGAAGCCGAATCGCACTCGGCCGAGGACAAGGCCAAGCGCGAGGAGATCGAGGCCCGCAACGGGCTCGACAGCCTCGTCTACAACATCGAGAAGATGCTGAACGAGAATGGCGACAAGGTCTCCGGCTCAGAGAAGCTCGATGTGGAGTCAGCGCTGGCCGATGCGAAGAAGACGCTGGAAGGCCAGCCGAACGTGGCTGACCTGAATGCGGCACGGGAGAAACTGACCGCGGCATCGCACAAGCTGGCAGAGGCCATGTACAAAGCCAATGCGGCGACGGGCGCGGCACCTGCCAATGGGGAAGCGGCTGCCTCTGGAACTGCAGAGGAAGCCAAGAAGGATGAAGGCGTCATCGACGCGGAATACGTGGACGTAGACGACAAGAAATAAGGGCAAAAGATCGACGCGGGCGACCGCGATTTCAATGAGGGGCGTCTCCTTACGGAGTGCCCCTCGTGCTTTAAGAATTGAAGGATGGGAATGACGAATACTCTCTGGAAATGCGAACAACTACGGGCTGGACAGGTCTGCAACAAAATTATGTTTGATACACGCGAGGAGGCGGAGAAATTTGTCGCGCAGATGCGCAAAGTAGAACCGGATCTCTTTTGGCGGATGGAAGCGATTGAGGCGCGGATGGTCTGGAATTAGGATCCGCTCACAGGCCCTAATCAGACCTCTCGTGAGGGAATGAGCGTAAACCTCTTCTTGAGGCGTAAGAAAGGCGACTCAAGAAAATGGTAGGAGAGCACGGCGAGGCCAATCGTAATCGGGATGCTCAAGCACATTATCGTCAGATCAGGGTGATCCAAGCGAAGACGATGGGCGTTGATCCATTCGGAAACGAGATACCAGACGAAAACATGGTACATGTACAGGCCGAACGAAATTTTCCCCAGGTAGACAAGACCGTTGCACAATCTGGGCGGGGTGCTTCCCGCCAACGACAGGAAAAGAAGCACGCAACCAACATCGGTCCACAGGTACGCGGGCAGCGCCGCATATGTGTGGGTAATCCTGCTGGTAGACATGAGGTGAGATACAGGGCTGGCTAACGTGATTGCGACGATTCCGGCCAGGAACAGAAGAAGCCGGATGTATCCATTGAGCCGCACCGGGCGATGATGCAGCAGCAGGGCCAGCGCGGCCCCGATCGCAAAAAACTGGAACTGGACAAAACTGTTCAACCAGGCGCCGGGATCGAAGGTCGACTTGCGGGCGCCCAGTACCAGCAAGGTTGTGAAGGCGGCGCACCAGAAAATAATGCTGCAAGCAGCAACAGCTTTTCGTCCACCTCTTTTTACGATCGCGGGCCACAGTCCGTAAAACTGCTCTTCTATAGAAATGCTCCACAGCGGCTGAATGAATCCGGGCGGCCACCCGTGAAGAATCACGTGCCAGTTTCCGGCGAGCAGCACAAACGCGAGCAGGGTTGAGCGAGAGACGGGGGTTCTGGGTGGAATCACGGAGAAGATGACGGCAAGCAGCAGAACGAAAAAGAATAGGGGCCAGATGCGCAGGATGCGCCGCGAATAGAAGGACCGGACGTGGACGGTGGACGTAGCCTCGATTTCTCTCAGGAACAGCTCGGTGATGAGAAATGCGCTGAGCAGGAAAAAGAGGCAGACGCCGGCCCCCCCGCTCCTGTGGAGTGCGCGGAGGGATCTTTCAAGGAACGATGCCCCCTGCGGGGTTGGCACCAGATGAAGTTGAACAACGAGTGTGACGGCAAGAAATCGGAGGATATCCAGTTCGGGCCGGTAGTAGCGAGTGGATGGGGCGGTTCTGCTTCGTTCAGCAGAAGTGACGCTTTCCGTGCTGGGTTCCTCAGGAGTCAAACCAGTCAATATGCGGTGCGAGATCAGGATAGCGCACCGTTTACTGACTCTCGGCCGGTCAGACGGGTTTGACGGAGGCCGTATAACGCTGAGCGTGATACGATAAGGGGAATGATTCGGTCATTTCGAGATAAAGAAGCCGAACGAATCTTCAATCGTTGCCACAGCCGTAAGTTTGCAGCCATGGAGCGTGTGATATTTCGTAAATTGCGGCTTCTCGAAGCGGCTTCAACCCTGGACGACCTGCCGAATCCGCCCGGAAACCGGCTCGAAACCCTGAAGGGTGATCGGGAGAACCAGTACAGCATTCGCATCCATGATCAGTGGCGGATCTGCCTTGAGTGGAGAGAAGGATATGCATACGAAATCGAGATCGTTGACTACCACTAACTCAAGAACCGGCAAGATGCCTCCTTTGCATCCCGGCGAGATGCTGCGTGAGGATTTCATGGCTCCCCTGGGCCTAAGCGCCCATGCTCTTGCTGTCGCGCTGCGCGTTCCGGCCACGCGCATTTCGGAGATTGTGAATGAGCGCCGCGGAGTGACAGCGGATACGGCCTTGCGGCTGGCCCGGTATTTCAATATGACGCCGGAATTCTGGATGAATGTGCAGGCACGCTATGACCTGGAAGTGGCCAAGGACGCGCTTTCGAAATCGATTCATGCCGAAGTACGGCCGGCGCCGCGAGACCGCAAGACCGGAGAACTGAAGCAGCAGACAAGCGCCTGAACCTTTAGAGATTGAGATGCCACCAACCCAGAGCAAAGATTATTACGCGATTCTAGGTGTGAAGAAAAAAGCCACTGCGGACGAGATCCGCAAGGCTTTTCGCAAACTTGCGCGCAAGTACCATCCGGATGTGAATCCGGGCGACAAGAAGGCCGAGGAGAAGTTCAAGGAACTCTCGGAAGCCAACGATATTCTGAGCGACGAGAAGAAACGGAAGATCTACGACCAGTTCGGCTTCTACTCCGATCAGATCGATCCGGCGGCAGCAGAGGCGGCGGCGCGCGGCGGCTATGGTTATGCCGGGCCCCGACCGGCGGGCAGCCAGGAAGTTCCGTTCGATTTTGAGGGCTTCGATTTCTCGGACTTCGCGGCCAGCCAGGGGGCACGTTCGGGCGCGGGAGCCGGCGAACAACACGGAGGGGGATGGGGAGGCTTCCGGGATATTTTTTCCGGCATCTTCACGCAGGGCGGGCGCGGACAAAGGGGCTCCGAAGCCGGAACCGATCTCGAATATCAGGTGAATGTCGATTTCTGGACGGCGATTCGCGGGGGGACTACGCGGCTCCAGATTCAGCGGCAGGAAGTGTGCCCCACGTGCAAGGGCAAGGCATCGACGGGCGGTGCGCAGACGTGTCCAGAGTGCAATGGCACGGGCCAGGTGACGCAGATGGGCGGCCGGATGAAGTTCAATATTCAATGCCCACGCTGCGGAGGTGCCGGCAAGATTCAGAACGCGTGTCCCACATGCCATGGCGCCGCGACAGTCATGCGCACCGAGCAGATCGAATTTCGCATCAAGGCAGGGACCCGCGATGGGCAGCGGATCCGTTTGGCCGGCAAGGGTAATGCGGGTGTGAATGGCGGACCGGCAGGCGATCTTTACCTGATCATTCGTGCGGGAACGCATCCCGTCTTCACCCGACAGGGTGACGATATTTATGTCACCGTTCCAGTAACAGTTGCAGAGGCGGCTTTGGGGTCGAAGATCGATGTTCCGACCATTGATGGACGGACTCAGCTGAAGATTCCACCTGGCACGCAGAGCGGACAGAAGCTGCGCATGCGAGAGCGCGGGGTGGCATCGGCCACCAAAGAAGGCAAGCGCGGCGACCAGATCGTGACGGTAGAGATCGTTGTACCCAAGGTTCAGGACGAGCGTTCGAAGGAGATCCTGCGCGAGTTTGCGAAGCTGAATCCCGAAGATCCGCGTGAGGCAGTCTGGGCGAAGGTGTAATGCGGATCTGGATTGAAACGGCCCGGCTTTTACTTCGCCCGCTGACGCGTGACGATGAAGACGCGCTGGCAGCTGTTCTCAGCGATGCGGAAACGATGCGCTGGTATCCGCGGGTGTTTACAAGGGATGAGGTGCGGGCGTGGATCGAACGCCAGATAGACCGGTATGCGTCGGGCAGCGGGCTGCTGGGCCTGGTGGAGAAGCAATCCGGCAGACTGATTGGAGATTGCGGAACTGTCTGGCAAGAGATAGACGGCAGCACGGAACTTGAAATCGGCTATCACGTGAATCGCGAGCGCTGGAATCAGGGCTTTGCTTCCGAGGGTGCGAGGGCAATGATCGACTATGCGTTTGAGAAGCTCGGCGTCGAGCGCGTGGTGTCGATGATCCGGCCGGAAAATCTGGCGTCGCGCCGAGTAGCTGAGAAGAATGGGCTGACGGTCGATCGCGTGGTGTTCTGGCGCGATTTCGACACCTGCGTTTACCGGCGATTGAAGAACTGAAGCGAAGATGATGAGCGAAGAGCAAATCGAGAATGAGCAAGCCGAGAATGAACGAATTCGCGAAGACGCGAACGATGTGCTGAACGCCGGCGTTTCTTATGCGAAACGAATGCTGCGCCGGTATGGCGAATTCGGTCCTTTTGGATTCGCGATGAACCAGGATGGCCACGTGAAATTGGAATCCATCGCGCAGCAGGACATGCCGGCGGACGCAGCCCTGCTTCTTGATCTGATCTATCAACAACTGATGGAGCGCGCCAAAAGAGGTGCGTTGAGAGCTGCGGCGACTGCGTCCAATGTAACAATGGGCAAACCCTCTAAGGACGGCTATACGGACGCGATCATGATGGATATCGAACACCAGAGTGGTTACTGTGTGAAAGCGTTTGTGCCATACAAGATCACTGGAGGACAATTCTTCGGCTTTGTACCCCGGGTGATCCGTTTTGGGGCGATTCACACACAAGAAGGAGCCGCGCGGTTATTCGCGCGATGATTGAGGCTCATGACGAAACGCAAATCCAAAGGCGCTTACATGATCTCGGCCGTAGCCGAGATGTATGAGATTCACCCCCAGACGCTCCGGCTCTACGAGCGCGAAGGCCTGCTCAAGCCGTCGCGCACCGAAGGCAACACGCGCCTCTATACCGACGAGGACCTGCAGCGGCTGGAATTCATCCTCTCGCTCGCTCGCGACCTTGGCGTGAACATCAGCGGCATGGCGATTATCCTGCAAATGCGCGAGCGCATGGAAGAGATGCAACGCCAGATCCAGGAATTCGTGCAATACATTCAGCAGGAAGTCCTCACGCGGGCAAATGCCGCAGCGGATCCGGCCAAGGGCGCGATCGTGCCAGTA
>DATAQX010000446.1:0-3732 GCA_036264455.1 Silvibacterium sp.
CCTTTCCCTACCACCATGGCCGTTCTGGAGCGCGGTCAGGAGCAGTTCAACACCTACTGCACCCCCTGCCATTCGCGTGTGGGTAACGGCGCGGGCATGATCGTCGATCGAGGCTACATGCGGGCGAGCAATCTCCAGGATGCCAAACGGATTGCCGAGCCGCTGAGCCACTATTTCTATGTCATCTCCCACGGATACGGCGCCATGCCCGATTATGCCGGCCAAGTGCCGGTCGTCGATCGCTGGACCATCGCTGCTTATATTCGCGCCCTGCAGTTGAGTCAGAACGCGAAGCAAAGCGACGTGCCTGCCGGTGTAGGTGTGCAGCAGTTGAGCGAAGTCGCGGAGCAGCAGGGTCTGCCGGCCAGCTACGCTCAGCCGTGGAAGATGCCGGACACGGCGGTTTATCCGATGCCTCCTGGCCCGGAAACGCCGGGAATGGCTCCGGCTGAAAACATCACGACGCCCGTCACAAGCCGGCATCCGGTGTACCAGCTTGAGAACGGGGACAGCTCCAATGTCGCCAACCCGGAAACCGCGCCTACAGTGAATAAATACGGGTACGGCCAGCCTACCCCCGCTGTCCCGGCGCGGACAGGTGGACCGAAGTGAGGATAGAAATACGGTGACGAACGGATACAGTTACGCAACACGAGCCCTGACAGGCGATCTGGCCGCATCCCTTGCTCTCATGGCGGCATGGCGCCGGCGCGCGCTCATCTTCGGGGCCGTTTTCTCCATCCTGGCCGTAATTCTGGTTGTCCTGGCCGAGGTGATGGAACATGACGGGTTCAGTCACCTGCTCCGCTCGTGGCTGATGGGATTTATGCTCTGCTGGGGCTTCTCGCTCGGCGGCCTTGCATTGCTAATGGTGCAGTACTGCTCGGGCGGCAAGTGGGGTCTGCTGGTCCGGCGACCGCTCGAGGCCATGAGCCGCACTCTCTGGGTCTCTGCGCTCATGGTAGTGCCCATCCTGGTCTTCATGAAAAAGCTCTACCTGTGGGCCCGCTACTCCAGTCCGGCGGAGGTTGGACAAGCGCTGAGCCAGCACCTCATCAGCCGGGAGCAGGCACACGATCTCAACTGGAAACACCCCATGCTCAGCCCGGTCAGCGTGATCGTCCAATTGGCTATCTGCTTCGCTCTATGGTTGCTGTACATGCTGCTGATGAATCGCTGGTCCTTGCAGCGCGATGCCGATCCCAATCCCAACGTGCCCTTCTGGCAGAAGCGGTTTGAGAACATCAGCGGCTTCGGCATCGTCGTCTATGCGATTACGCTTACCGTGCTCGCTATCGACCTGGTGATGTCGACTGACGTGACCTGGTTCTCCACCATGTATGGCTTTAACTTTCTGGTAGCGCAGGGCTATGCCGTTCTGGCCCTCTCCGTCATCACGGTGGTCAGCCTGTCCAAGGCGGAGCCGATGAAGACCATCCTGCGCACCACCGAGCAGCACGATCTGGGCAAGCTGATGTTCGCCTTCGTGATGCTGAATATCTACCTCAACTTCTCGCAGTTCCTGATCATCTGGTCGGGCAACTCGCCAGAGGAGATTGGCTGGTATCTGGACCGCATTCGCGGCCACTGGGGTGTGATCTTCACCTTCGACTTCATCTTCCACTGGCTCATCCCGTTCTCGCTGCTGCTTTCACGCGACATCAAGCGCAACAAGCGGCGCATCGTGATAGTGGGCATGTGGATGATCTTCGCGCGCTGCTGGGACATGTTCCTTCTCATCGAGCCGAGCTTCTCGCCGCGCAACCTGCACTTCTCTATCGGTATTCTGGAGTACATAGCGGTCCCCGGCGCGATGATCTCATTCTGGGTGGTCGCCTATATCAGCCAGCTCGGCAAGCGGCCGCTGGTGCAGACCAACGACCCGCATCTGGCGGAGATTCTGGAGGCCGAACATGCACACGCCTGATACTCCGGAAAGCAATCCACAGAAGCAGCACGGCCTCTCCTCGACCGGCCACGGCGTGCCGACGCCGGGCTATGAAACGTCGGATGTGAAGGTCGGCGGCATTGCCGTTTTCCTGATCTCGCTGTTCGCGTTTGTGCTCATCTTCTTCGTCTTCTGCTTCGGCATGGGCAAGGTGATCAACAACGCGCTCATCAAGCACGACGGGCCGCCGAACAAGTGGAACCAATTCCAGTATTCACCGGAGAACAGAGGCAAGAACCTGGAATCTAACGCGGTGCTGGAGCAGCAGCAGCTTCGCGCGATGACGGCGCGTTTTCCCACCACGCGGCTTCAAATGGACGACGGCAACCAGGACGTGGTGGATCTGCATGACCGCGAAGATCTGCTGCTGGATCACTACACCTGGGTGAATCAGCAGCAGGGCACCGTGCGCATCCCCATCGGCCAGGCGATGCAGATCATCGCGCAGCGTGGCCTGCCGGTGGTGCAGGGTGGCCCTACCGAGCCGCTGATGACCGCCGATGTCCAACCGCATGTAACCGCACCGCTGACCAACGGCTTCGCCCGTACCGGTTACGAGCAGGAACTGGAAGTGGAGCAGTCGCGGCAGCTGGAGGAACACAAGGAAGCAAAACCAGGTGAGCAGGCGCGACTGGCACCGGTACACCCGTAAAGGGACCAAGGCAGAGGAGCAGCATGAAGCAGCAAGCGACATCCACGAAGCACGAGAGGGCGCCCCGGACTCCATCCCGGACATGGCGTGCACTCGCGGCTGCGTGTGGCTTGGTGCTTTCCTGCGCCATCGGCGTCCATGCACAGGTCTCGCCCACAGGCCAGAAGCAGATGGGTGAGCCGGCCGATGACAAGCTGCCAACGTTGCTGCACGGCGTGACCGTCGAACAACACCTCAACCAGCAGTTGCCCCTCGATGCGACCTTTGCCGACGAGACCGGCAAAACCGTAAAGCTGGGACAGTATTTCGACGGCAAGCGCCCGGTGCTGCTGGCCTTGGTCTATTACAAGTGCCCCATCCTTTGTTCGGAAGAGCTCAAGGGCCTGACCGGCGCGCTCGAAATGGTGAGCTATCAGCCGGGCAAGGACTTCCAGATCGTCGCCATCTCCATCGATCCGACGGAGACGCCGGCGGTTGCCGCGTCGAAGAAGCGGGAGTATGTCACGTATTACGGTCATCCGGAGAGCGCCCCGGGCTGGCACTTCCTCACCGGCCAGCAACCGGCGATTGACGCGGTCGCCAAGGCGACCGGCTTCGGCTATGTTCGCATGGCTGGACCGGACGGCAAGATGAATCAGTTTGCCCACGCCAGCGCGATCCAGATTGTGACGCCGGAGGGCAAAATCGCGCAGTACTACCTGGGGGTGGAGTACTCGCCGCAGGATCTGCGGCTGGGACTGATCGAGGCCTCCAACCACAAGATCGGCACGCCAGTAGATACGATCCTGACGTACTGCTACCGCTACGATCCGACACTCAACCGGCACAGTTTGCTCATCGCGCGCATCGTGCAGGCGGGGTGTCTTCTAACAGTTTTGATTTTGGGAAGTTACATGCTGGTGATGTTCCGCCGGGATATCAGGAGCAGCCGGGCGATCGCACACGAGCAACATTCAGCGAAGGTGTAAGCCAGGCAGGTCACGGCAGGTTCAGGAAAAGGAACGCAGGTAAAGGGAACGATGCATTTTTTCAGTCCAGTCCTTTGGCAATTCTTAGTCAAGTGGCTCACCGAGTTCGCGCTGTTTCCGCCGGAGGCCTCGGCGATTGCGCCCTACATGGACGCCTTTTACTT
>DATAQX010000438.1:0-5137 GCA_036264455.1 Silvibacterium sp.
TGGTCATTCAGAATTCCGGGTTTTTGCCAGGCGGTGCGCATGCCCTTCACCAGTGCGTCCACTTGGGCTATCGTGAGAAATCCTCCAGCTCCCTGTCCGAATGCAGGCATCTGCGTTCCGGGTTCGCTTCCTGTGATCACCCTACGAAGCGTTGCATCGTCGACCCATGCCTGGTAGACGGGATTGGCAAGATCGAGCGCTGGGCCATTCTGCCCATCTTTGCCGTGGCAGCCAGCGCAGTTTTGGCCGTAGAGCGTGGCGAAGTCGGTGATCGAATCCGGCCGCGGGACCGCAATGCCGGGCTTCGGCATGCCCGGCATCTGGTTGCAACCGGTCACCAGAAGCAGAACGGCGCCTGCGAGAGCGTGCATTCTCATGGGCGCTTGTCCTCTTCTTCATGGTGCTCAGGTATCAGGCCCGGAGTCTCAATCCCCATGCGCATGGCGAAGGGCAGTGACTGAGAGGTGCGGACGCGTTCCTCGCGAGCGACGACCAGGCCGGCGACCAGGCCAAACGCAACCTGCGAGATAAGAAACCATCCCCACGCGATGCGTTCGGCAAGCACAGGGTTCACGATACCCATGGTTGAATGGAGCAGGCCGGTCCATAAGACCGGCGCAATGATTCCACCGAGAAGCACTGGCCGCCGCGGTAGCATGGGCAGCATGGCTCCATAGAGCATGCCCACCAAGGCACAGGTTACAAAATGTATCATGGTGGCGACGATCAAACCTTGCCAGTGGAAGGCAGCGATGTCAGCCGTGGAGGGATTGCGCCAGTTTGCTACTCCGGCACCCCCGAGAAGATTGATCGGATACCAGATACTGCGCTCCGCGATGAGGCCGTATAAGAGAGCAGGCGGAATCATGGCAATGCCACCGGCAAGGCCGCCTTTGATGCCGGAAAGGATGGGGTAGGTCTCTAGCGGCAGATGAGCGCGATTGTCTTCCGGGACAACGAACCTTTCTACACGGGTACGCGACGATAGAATTGAGATGCTCTCGGCAACCACCGGCACATCCTCGTGCACCTCGTGCGGGAGAACCTGACGGAACCAGCCTGCAGCTCCGGCAACGGTGAGCACGATGCCCAGAATAGAAATGACGAGGCTGGTGACGAGCCCCGCGAATATAAGGGTTACGCCAAATGCCATCACGACGGGCCACGCCGTCGGCGCCGGCAGGTGAATCGTCTCGGTATGAATTTCGGCTTGTTTATCTTCGGTCATGTTTTTCTCGACTTATCACCAGCCGATTTTTTTCTCCGTCATCTACCAACGATATAAACCACTGTGAAGACAATAACCCACACTGCATCGACAAAATGCCAGTAGAGAGCCAGCACCTGAATGCGCTCTGAGTGCTCCTGTCGTACGTGTCCGGTAAAGACGAAGATGAGCACGAGCAGCAGCATGGACAAGCCGACGACGACGTGTGTCGCATGCAGGCCAACAAGCGAGTAGAAGGTCGTCCCAAAGAGATTGGTGCTGATGGTCAGTCCGTCATGGTAGATGAGCCTGTGCCACTCGATGCCTGTACCGGTCAGAAAGACGAGACCAAGAACTATGGTGGCTGCCCACCATAACCCGAAAGTCCGGATACTATTACGTTCGATAGCACGCTCTGCCAGCCAGATGGTGACGCTGCTCGAAAGCAGGCAGATAGTATTGAAAATGGGAACGTCGAGAACCTGTTCTGGCGTGGGCCCATACAGGCTTTTGCCGATATAGAAGACATAGGCGACTACAAAGATGGTGAAAATCGCCGACTCGCCGATGATCAGGCAATACATGCCCACTCGTCCACGTGAAGGCAGATTCCATGCCTGTTCGTTCACGCCGGGAACTATAGGAATTGCACTCATTCTTGAAGATTCCAATCCGCCATTATTCGTACCTCCAGTCCGGGTCTTCCGGATGTTTCAGGTCCCACAGAGGACGACGGCTTTGTACCACCGGATCGGTAGCGAAGTTATAGGCGGGCGGCGGTGAGGAGGTGGACCACTCCAGAGTCCACGCGTCCCATGGATCGTTGCCAGCAATCTTGCCGCGAAACAGCGACGTGATGAGGTTGTAAGCGAAGATCAGCACAGCGACAGCCTGGATCATGCCTCCGACGGAGATAACAAGGTTCAGGTGGTTCCATCCTCTGTCAGCCGAATAGGTGTAGATCCACCTGGGCATTCCCTGAAAACCGACGAAGTGCATGGTGTCAAAGGTGATATGAAATCCGATGAAGAAGAGCCAGAAGTGCCATTTGCCCAGCTTCTCATTCATCATGCGGCCAGTCGCCTTGGGAAGCCAGTAATAGATGCCGGCGAAAACGTTGAATACGATGGCGCCTACCAGCACATAGTGGAAATGCGCGATCACGAAGTAGGAGTTGTGGAGCTGCCAGTTCCACGGCGCTACGGACAACATGATGCCGGTGAGTCCCGCGGCTAGAAATTGAAACAGGAACGCAGTGCAGAAAAGCATCGGCGTCGCGAAGCGGATCTTGCCGCCCCACATGGTGGCCAGCCAGTTAAAAATCTTGATGCCGGTCGGAATACCGACGAGCATGGTCGAAAGCACAAAGAAGGTGTTGGACGCCGACGTCATGCCGACAGTAAACATGTGGTGCGCCCAGACTCCCAGGCTTACGAACGCGATACCAACCGACGCTGCGACCATCGCGGGATACCCAAAGATTGCCTTGCGCGAGAAGACCGGGATGACTTCGCTGGCTATCGCGAAAGCGGGGAAGACGAGCACATAGACCTCGGGATGGCCGAAGATCCAGAAGAAATGAAACCACAGTACCGCAGAGCCACCGGCCTGCGTATCAAAGAACCGTCCTCCGAGATAACGGTCGATGACCAGCATGATCTGCGCAGCGGTGAGCGGGGTAATGGTCACCAGCAGAAGTCCGCTGTCCACGAGCATGAGCCACGCGAAGAGCGGCATGCGCATCAGCGTCATGCCCCTGCAGCGCATGGAAATGACGGTGGCGATGACGTTGATCGCCCCACCAAGCGTTCCGAACCCGGTTACGATGAGCGCCAGCGCCCAGTAATCCGTGGCATGTCCGGGCGAGAACGCCCGTGCGGTCAGCGGCGCATAGGCCCACCAGGTAACGTCCGGCGCGTTGCCCAGCCCGTAGAGGCCACCGCCGCCGATGAAGCTGTAATAGAGCAGCAGAGCGCCGAAGGCGGTCATCCAGAAACTGAAAGCGTTCAGGCGCGGAAACGCCATATCGCGCGCGCCGAGTTGCAACGGGACGATGTAATTTGCGAACCCGAAGACCAACGGTATGCCCACCAGGAAGACCATGGTGGTGCCATGCATCGTGAACAAGCGATTAAAGACCTGGGGCGATAGAAAATGATTGTCCGGCCACGCAAGTTGAATGCGGATGCAGATAACTTCAGCGCCGGCGACCAGCAGGAAGAAGATGGCAAGCATCATGTACATGAGGCCGAGCTTCTTGTGGTCGACCGTGATCACCCACGAGTGCAGCGTTTCGAGGAGTGTGCCTTCCTGTTCACGCGGTGGCGTCAGATCCAGAGAGCCGTCAATCGGAAGCGTGCGATCTGCCATCGTTCTCTACCTCAGTGTCGCCAGATAAGCGGTGACCTGATCGAGTTGGTCATTGCTTAACTGCATTGCCGGCATTAACGAGCCCGGTTTGAAGCTGTCGGGATTCTTGATCCACTGCCGCAAATTCTCTTTTGTATTGAGCATCGCGCCCGATGCGAGGGTATCGCGGCTCATCAAGTGGGTCAGGTCAGGGCCGAATCTGCCGGTAGCCGCAGTGCCGATAACGGTGTGGCAATTCATGCAGGCTTCTGTTTCAAAGACGCGCCGCCCCGCAGCCACTGCCGGATCCTGTACGCCAGGCTTCGCCTGATTGCTGGCCCAGGCCGCAAATTGCTCCGGGGTGTCCACGTACACGCGCAACAGCATCTTGGCGTGCTGGACACCGCAGAACTGTGCGCATTGTCCCACATAGAGGCCGGGATACAGGGGATCGATCCACATGTCGTTCGGGTGGTTCGGAATGAGGTCGATTTTTCCGGCCAGCTGCGGAACCCAGAAACTGTGATTGACGTCGGCAGAGAGCAGGTCCAGGTAGGTCGGCGAGGGATGACTGGTGTTACTGAGGGGGACGTGCAGCTCGTTTGCCGCGACGAAGCCCTGTCGCGGGTAGCGGAACTCCCACCAGAACTGGTGACCGACGGCGGTAACCTCCAGCGCCGCTGAAGGCTTCGGGGCATCCTGGATGGCGAAGATCAGACGGGCCGTAGTGAGGAAGAGGACGACGACGATGAGCACAGGAATGACGGTCCAGGCCAACTCGACCTGGTTGCTGCCGTATACCTGGGCTGGTTCGCGATCATCGTCATCATCGCGTGCACGAAAGCGGATGATCACATAAAGTAATATGCCGGCAACTGTGACAAAAATGGCGCCCGTAATCTGAAGGACGAACAGCGACAGGTGGTAGGTGTCGATGGCAGGAGTCGAGGCGGGCGCGAAGATGCTGGGTGTGGACTGCGGGCCCTCGGCGAGCGCATGGCTGGACAGAAATACGGCGAGAGTGAACGCGAGGCCTGTAACCCGTCCTGCGCGAAGCCACTCAGGAAACATCTTTCTGATCCTTTCCCGATCAAGGTTCGAGTGTGTCTGCCTATAGAGCTAGAAATCGCGCCGTCAATTCGAAAATCTATATTAGCGCGTTTTGGGGGGACGATCTTCCAGACATGCCGCTGTACGGTCAAAATTTCATGAGGCAGGAGCCAGTCGCATCAGCTTCTTAACACGTGCTGCAAGTGGAGCAATATTGAGTCCGTTGGCAAAAACATTCAGGGCCGCGGCACGTAGCAGGGGTAAAGAGAGCAAGCGGTATCCCTGGTCCGGATTTGCATAGAACCAACGTGCGGCTGAAGTGGAGATGGCGAGGTCTGCCCGGAGTTTTGCGGTGGCTTGCGTGAAATATCGGTGAGCGCGAGCCTCGGCGCGCAAATCGGCCTCGATGGCTTCGGCGGCGGCTTGTCCGCTCGCGACCGCGAAGTAAATGCCTTCTCCCGTGAGAGGATCGACGAACCCACCCGCATCGCCTGCGAGAAAAATCCTTGTTTCACCGATTTCGTGCTGCGC
>DATAQX010000462.1:0-9719 GCA_036264455.1 Silvibacterium sp.
GAAACGTAGATCGGCGACCGTTCCGCAGGGGCTGGCTTCAACGTGGCGGCAAATATGCACGTTCTGGTTGCCCGTCAGGATGACTTTGTCGGTAGTTCGTTTGGGCATCGTCCAGTCGAGGCGAACTTCGTCGCCGGAGCGGACGACGGCGAGATCAACCACGGGCTCGGGCAACTTCAGGCTGGGGGGCTGGGGAGCGGCAGGTGTGCCGCAACCGGTCATCATCAGGAGCGGTAGAGCCAGAATGGCGGCCGCAGCGCGCAAGGCAACATTCATGCCAAACCTAGCGTAGCAGAGGGTTCGGTGGCAGAGGGTTCAGGGTGTGGGGGGTAGGGGATAGAGAATGGCCTTCAGCGCGGAACTGATATCCGGAAGCTCGAAGACAAATCCGGAACGCGATAATCGCTCGGGCACGGCGCGTGTTGAGGCGAGCAGCGCTTCGTTGGCCATTTCGCCGAAGGCCACGCGCAGGGCGAAGGCGGGAGCCGGAATCATTGTCGGTCGATGCAGGGCGTGGCCGAGAGCGCGGGTGAATTCGGCGTTGGTTACCGGGTTGGGAGCAACGAGGTTTATCGGGCTATCGATGGCTGCGGAGTCGAGCAGATAAAAGACGGCGCGAACGAGGTCGCTGAGCGTGATCCAACTCATCCATTGCTTCCCATTGCCTAGCGTTCCTCCCAGGCCGAGCCGAAAGATGGGCAGCATTTGCCTGAGCGCGCCTCCTTCGGCGGTCAGTACTACGCCAAAGCGGAGATGCACGACGCGGATTCCGATTTCACTGGCAACATCAGCCTCAGCTTCCCAGGCTCGGCAGGTATCGGCTAGAAATCCCTGGCCCGGTTCGGATTCTTCAGTGAGAACTTCGCTGCCCCGGTTGCCGTAAATGCCCGTCGCCGAGGCGCAGAGCAGGGTTGCCGGCGGTTGCTTCAAAGCTTTCAGGACTTTGACCAGTGCGCGTGTGGCCGCCACACGGCTTTCGGCGATCTCACGCTTGTAGGCTGAGGTCCATCGGTGCGACGACAGGTTTGCGCCGGCGAGGTGGATTGCTGCGTCCATGCCTTCAAGCGATGCAAGGTCCTCTACCGGCTTGTCAACCTGCGGATTCCATGAGATTTCTCTCAGATTTGCCGGTTTGCGCCGAATCAATTGGATGATTTGAATCTGTTCGGCATCCGCTGCCCGTATCAAAGCTGTGCCAATCATTCCGGAAGCGCCGCTGAACAGGATCTTCCTGGGCGAAGGGATCATGGTGTTCACCATAAGGCTTCCTTTGCGTGGAAAAAGGGGGTTGCCAAATTAATTTCACGGAGTAAAAATCTATTGTTATGGCGTACACTTCTTAAGAGAGCTCGCATCTAAACCATCACGAGGTCCGAAATGGCACCTAAACAGGCAAGAAAGCAAGAGGAAGCCTTGGACTCCGGAATCGGTCCGGAAATTTCCAGAATCGATCTGATGAATTCCCAAATCGATCCAGCGACCGCCGAGGCGTTTATTGCCGAGCGGCGCATTGGCGAACGCATTAAGCGGCTTCGCCTGAAGAAGTCGATGGGCCTGGTGGAGTTAGGTCGGCATACCGGGTTGTCGGCAAGTTTTCTTTCGCAGCTGGAGACGGGGCGCGTGGTGCCCACGCTCCGCAATCTGGCGCGCATCGCCATGGTCTTCAGCAAAGACCTGTCGCATTTCTTCGAGCCTGAGCCGCACACGCTGTTCCGCATTCACAAGAAGCATGAGCGCGTGCGTCTGCCGCAAACCGGCGTCGATGACCCAACTTATTACTTTGAAAGCCTGGGCTATATGGTGCCCGACCGCCATCTCGACCCTTACTATGCGGAGTTCATTCCGCTCAAGGCAGCGACTGACGTTCGGCCACATGTGCATCCGGGCTATGAATTTCTTTTCATGCTGGAGGGAGAGCTGGAGATCCGGCATGGCGATAAGACGCACACGGTGGAAGCGGGTGACGGCGTCTACTTCGATGCCAGTACGCCGCACTCTTATCGGTGCGCGGGTAAGCGTTCGGCCGTGGCATTGATCGTGACCATGCATCAGCAGCATCTTCCGCAACCAGCGATGAATCTGCGGCCGCTGGGCACGCCGCTGGGTTCCCGTGTCCCGCCAGGTTCCCAGGCGAGCACTGCGACTCCGCTGCCATCAGCCAATCAGCAAATCGGGATGGTGAAGCCGAGATCCTCGAACGTGCAGAACAGCGTCAGACGGTAGCCAGACGATATTCAATCCTTAAAGTCGGGAAGAAATATTCCCGCGACCTGCTGCCAATTGTTGACCCGGCGGAATCCGGATACTCCCAGATTGTGGGGCGCGGTGTAGAGAATGCCTTCACCTCTGAATCGGCGGAAGTGGAGGGGCTGATCGTCGATCAGGTAGTCGGCGTCCAGGACTCCCTTGTCGCCGCAGAAGACGAATTGGGAGGGATGAAGATAAGGAAAATGCCGACGCAGCCAGCGGTATTTCGGCCCGAAAGAGTTAGGAAACTCCATCGCAGCAGATGCGATGTAAACCTCATACACTTTGGCCAGTTCACGTACTACCCGCGGACTGTCTTCCATGACGGGGAGGTCTTCGAAGAAGTCCTCCGAGCGAAGGTAGCCCTCAAGGCGTTCCTGGCGGTCGACGGAGACAATCTCCCAAAGCCATTTTCCTTCGAGATCAGCCTTGGTAATAGCTTCGCTATGATCGCGATTGTAGCGGAAGATGTGTTCGGCGAGCGTGTCAGCCAGGACCTCGTCCATGTCCACGCAGATTCGTTTCATTTCATGGCTCGGTGACGACTCCAGCTCCATATTTTAGCCGCTGAGGAATGTGTCTCCTATCTTTTGAGCTTTTTACTCCAAAGTGGTGCTGAAAACGGCACAGGGGCAAGACTGCGCCATCAGTCCGATTGTTATAGTTTCGTTTTACGACTCTTTAACTTTCACGAGGTTCCGGTGCCAGAGACCGATGACGAGGCTACGCCGGCAAGTGCGGGCAACAGATGCACCATAGTTGTTCCCTGCTACAACGAGGCTAGCCGCCTTCCGGCAGGGAAGTTCATCACGTTTCTCCGTCACACACCGGAAATCTATTTTCTCTTCGTCAATGATGGCAGTACGGACAATACGCTCGAGGTTCTGCAAAACTTACAACGCGCGTGCGCCTCATCGGTGGAAGTCCTCCACAAACCGGTGAACGCAGGAAAGAGCGAAGCCGTTCGCGATGGAATGCTGCGTGCAATCGAACTGCGCAAAGGCGGCTACGTGGGATTCTGGGATGCAGACCTGGCAACTCCCCTGGATGCGATCCCCGACTTATTGCAGAAGCTCATCGACCATCCCCAGTTGCAGATGGTCTTCGGTGCGCGGATCAGGCTGCTCGGGCGGGAGGTGCATCGCAAGGCAAGCCGACATTACCTGGGTCGAGTTTTCGCGACCGTAGTCTCCATGATGCTGCGTCTGCCCATCTACGACACGCAATGCGGTGCAAAAATCTTTCGCATCACTCCCGGCTTATCGCAGATTCTCAGTCAGCCATTTATTTCGCGATGGGTCTTCGACGTGGAGATTCTCGCGCGATTCATCGCACTCAACAAGAACAGTAACAGCGACCGGGAGAACGTGGAGCTGCTACAACATTCGATTTACGAATTCCCGCTGAATAACTGGGAAGACGTTGCCGGATCGAAGGTAGGGCCCGGTGATTTTCTCCTGGCCTTGGTCGATACGTTCAGGATTTATCGGAAATACCTTCGTTAGCAACCAATCTTGATCGGATCAAAGGTTTTTCAGAAAAAATTCCATCACGCTCCGATATAGAACCAGCTTCGCTCCCCGATCCTCGATGGAGTGACCTTGATCCGGAAGGAAAATCACCGAAGGGTATTTTGCCGTTTCCAGGAATTCCTTCAGGAGAATCAGCGTGTTTTCGATATGTACCCGTTCGTCTGCAGTTCCGACCGCGATGAGCAGCGCGCCCTTGAGATTCTTAGCATTCTCCACGGGACTGGATGCAAGGTAACCGTCCTGGTTGCGAACCGGATCCTCAAGATAGCGTTCGGCGAAAACAGCATCGTACAAGCGCCAGTCGGTGATCGGAGCCCCCGCAAAGCCGGCCTTATAAGCGACAGGCAGGTCGAGCATGGCATGCAATACAAGAAATCCGCCATATCCCCATCCGCACGTGCCGGCACGAGCCGGGTCGACGTAGGGCAGCGAGCGAAGATAACGCACGCCATCACGCTGGTCGGCCATCTCCTGCGAGGAAAAGCGCAGGTGCACCGGCTCCTCAAACAAATGGCCGCGGCCAGCGGTACCATGGCCGTCCTGTGCATAGATCAGGTAGCCCTTCTGCGCCATCATTTTCAGCCACAAGAAGGGCTCGCCGCCCCATGCGTCACGTACGACCTGCTCGCCCGGTCCGCCGCCGACGTAGACAATCACGGGATATTTCCGGGCCGGATCGAAGTCCGGCGGACGGATCATCAGCGCGTTGAGATCCGCTCCCATGTGCGTCTTCACGTTCAGGAATTCGATGGGAGGCAGATTGTATTCGGCAAGGGCTGGAACGGAATTCTCGTTGATCGCCGCAAGCTTGCTTCCGTCGCCACGAAGCACATCCTGTCGAGGTGGAGTGGCGCTGTTGGAGTATGTATCGACGAACAGCTGCGCGTTGGGCGAGAAGAGAGCCTCATGTGTCCCCTTCTCCTGCGTAATAAGGGTAAGACCGGCCCCATCGAGCCCGACCCGGTAGACCTGGCGCTCGAGCGGACTCTGTTTAGTGGCGGTAAAGTAAACCTGTCCGGCTGCCTCATCGATGCCATTGAGCGAAGTTACTTCCCAGTCTCCCCTGGTGAGCTGGGCCAGTTGGCGGCCATTCGTGTCATAGAGGTAAAGGTGACGGTAGCCGCTGTGTTCGCTTGCCCAGGCGAAGCGCTGTGAGTCCCGCAGAAAGCGGGGGCCGTCGTTGAGATTGATCCAATAACCGTCTTTCTCTGAGAGCACGACGCGGGATTGGCCGGTCACGGTGTCGACGAAGAGCAGATCGAGAACCTTCTGGCTTCGACTGAGACGTTCGGCGGCCAGGTGCCGGGAATCCGGCGTCCAGTTCAAGCGGGAAATGTAGCCGGGTTGGGCGCTGCCGAGATCAACAGCGCGCCGTTGACCACCACTAACAGGCTGGACAAATATGCGGACGACCGGGAGTGAACTACCCGGTAATGGATAAGTAAGACTACTCTCATGGCCATCTGAAGATCGCAGAGTGTACTTGCCGGTGGCGCGATCATCCGTCTCCAGGTATGCGATCTGCGAGGAGTCAGGTGACCACCAGTAGGCAGTGTGAAGGTCGAGATCATTTCGGTAGGGCCAATCAGCCTCAGCTTCGCGAAGGTCATTCGAGCCGGACGGCGTAAAGCGATGCGATGCGCCAGTGACCGTGCTGGCAAGCCAAAGTGCGTGATCGCGGATGAAGCTAACGTGGCGTCCGTCGGGGGAAAGTTTTACATCACTTAGGTCTTTTGCACCTGTAACAAGCATTCGAGCGTGTCCGCTTCCGAGATCGATCCACGCCACAGAGACCGGTGTAATAAGCAGAAGGGCCTGATCTCCGGGCGCCCAAACATAATCGTTTAGCCGCGGCGGACCGGTGGGATGATCGTCATTGTCTTCAGACGGGCGGACGGACTTGTCTGTGACCATGACTCTCTCCAATTGTGCGCTGGAGACGAGAAGGCTGCGGTGTGCAGTAACTGGATCGATAGCCCAGATCTCGGTCTTCTCCTGAGATGTCCGGGCTGAAGACGGAGAGGTTTGAATGAATGCGAGGCGTGCGCTGTCGTTACTCCAGTGCAGTTGCCGAAGTAGTTCACCGTTCAAGCTCGGCTGACCCAGAATGCGCTCAGGGGTGAGTGGCTGAATCTGGGACGGCGGCGGCGGCAGCTTCTGAGCGAAGCCAGGAGTAAGTAAAAAGAGAGCTGAAAGACCCAGAACAAGACGCTGCATGAGGTGCTTCACGGAATTCATCTATTTCTCCGTATTGTAGGTGCCGATATGAAAAACATCACTAGAACGAAATAGTTACTTTGGTTCGGGCTAGGTGGTTACGCACCCAAAAGAAGTACATGCGGAAATAACGTAGATCGGGTTACTATGAAAATGGTTTCGAAAGAATTCCCCTCTTAAGCTGACTCTAACCAATCCATGCGATCTGTCGGGTGGACTTGCTCTCCCTGTAGTGACCCCAACGCGGGTTGGGCAAGAAATGGTTGGAGAGCTGTGTAGTTTGCAAATTTTTGCCTGGGAAAATGGGCTCCGATTGTAGGTTCATTGATGCGAATCGCAGTCGGACTGTAGTGCATGCAGTAGATGAGCACGATGCTCTGGGTCAACCAAAGAGCAGAAACGAAGGATCGCTAGATGAGTTTTGCAAAAACTGTACGATATGCCCTTCAGTCCACCCCTGATCGCATTCAGCACTTAATTCTTTCGATGATCGTCCTTTGCGGGCTGAATGTTTTGACATGTGATGCACAGATCAATGTCACTACCTATCACAACGACATCGGGCGCACCGGGCAAAATCTCAACGAAACTATTCTGACGACCTCGAACGTCAACACTACACAATTCGGAAAGCTATTCTCGCAGCCGGTTGACGGGGCGATCTATGCTCAACCGCTTTACCTTTCCAATGTCACGATAGCGGGTCAGCAGCACAATGTAGTCTTTGTGGCGACCGAAAACGACAGCGTTTATGCGTTCGACGCAGACACCAATGGAGGTGCGAACACTAATTCGTTGTGGCAGGCCTCACTGCTTACTGCCGCACATGGCGCTGCATCAGGCGCCACGGCGTTTCCTGCATCCGAGCTTTGTGCGGATATCGTGCCGGTTGTAGGAATCACCGGCACTCCGGTGATCGACCCATCGACCAACACGCTTTATGTGGTCAGCAAAAGTCTTGAAGGCGGAAATGCCGTGCAACGATTGCATGCACTGGATGTAACCACTGGCAACGAAAAGTTCAATGGTCCGGCAGTGATTACGGCCACAGTCGCTGGAACGGGAAATGGGAGCGTGAGTGGTCAGCTCACATTTGATTCCATGTGGGAGAACCAGAGACCCGGGCTGCTACTGCTGAATGGAATCGTTTATATCGGCTTTGCCGCTCACGGTGACAATGGCCCATGGCATGGCTGGATACTTGCATATAATGCCAGCACGCTGGTGCGGACTGGTGCCTTCATTTCTTCTCCAAATGGAGTTGGGGCCGGATTCTGGATGTCGGGCGCTGGTCTTGCGGCCGATCAACTGAATCCTTCCACCCAACCTTATGGCCGAATGTTTGTGGCCAGCGGCAACGGCGACTACACCGCGACTTCTCCTTATAACAACACGATGGATTATGGCGACAGCATCTTGAATCTGGATCTGACCAACGGAGTTCCAACGGTAAAGGACGAGTTCACTCCCTCGAACCAGGCAGCTCTGGATGGGGCGGATCAGGATGTAGCTTCGGGAGGCGTGCTTGTACTGCCCACCCAGAGCAGCGGCAACTACCCACACCTGCTTGTCCAGACGGGCAAGTACGGAGTGACCGTCCTAGTGAACCGGGATGGGATGGGCGGTTATAACTCCACAGACAATGTCGTGCAGGAAACTTCGGTAATGGCGCGCTTCGGCAACTACACTACGCCGACCTTCTGGAACGGAATCCTCTATTACGCGGCGGGGAACAACCCACTCAGCTCATTTCCTCTGACGAATGGCCAGTTGGCCACGACTGCGACTTCTTTCTCTTCAGAAACGTATGCCTGGCCAGGTTCAAGCCCATCGATTTCCGCGAACGGTGCGGCCCAAGGGATCGTATGGACAATCGATTCGTCAGCGTACTCAACCAGCGGCTCGGGGGTGCTGGCGGCACACAATGCAAGCAACGTAGCCGCAACCTTATATTCCAGCAGCACGAACGCTTCACGAGACAACCCTGGTCCGGCCGTTAAGTTCACGGTGCCGACGATTGCGAATGGAAAAGTGTATGTGGGCACCGCTAACCAGGTAAGTGTCTATGGACTGCTGGCGGGAGCGCAACAGGCCGCGACGCCTGTCATCACACCCGGGACAGAGTCCTTTAATGGCAGCGTATCGGTATCGATCAGTGACACCACCTCGGGTGCGACGATCTACTACACCACGGATGGTACAACGCCTACTACGTCGTCGGCCAAATATACTGGCGCCATCACGGTGAGTGCGACAGAGACTATCAATGCGGTTGCCAGTGCTAGCGGATACCTCGTAAGTCAAATGGCTTCAGCGACATTCACAGACATCACGCAAGCGAGCATGCCAACCTTCTCGCCCGTCGCGGGAATCTACACCGCGGCACAGTCGGTCACAATCAGTGATGCCACATCGGGTGCAACGATCTACTACACCACGGATGGATCAACGCCGACTACCTCATCGACCAAGTATTCGGGCGCTATCACGGTGAGCACGACGGAGACCATTAACGCGATCGCCGTCGTCTCGGGTTATACCAACAGCGCAGTCGCCAGCGCCGCTTATACGATCGAACCTTTGGGCAGCGGAATCAGCTTTCCTCAGGGTTTTGCAACCTCGCAAGGGTCGATGATTTTTAACGGCAGTACGGATTTAGACGACTCCCGCTTGCAGTTGACCGACGGCGGGACAGCAGAATCGGGCACGGCCTGGTATGTGACGCCGATGAATATTCAGTCGTTCACCACAAACTTTACCTTCCAGTTATCGAACCCGGCGGCAGACGGAATCACCTTCGCCATCCAGAACCTGGGCACGACTGCGATGGGAAATTTTGGGGGGGGCTTGGGGTACCAGGGCATTCCGACAAGCGTGGCGGTGAAGTTCGATCTATTCAACAACTCGGGCGAGGGAACGGACTCGACGGGTCTTTATACTAACGGCACGATTCCCACAGTTCCGTCAATTGATTTGAGCTCAACTGGGATCAACCTGCACAGTGACGACACGATGGCCGTGCAACTGGTGTATGACGGCACTAACCTGACGATGACCATCACCGACACGGTGACACAAGCCAGTTATACGACAAGCTGGGGAATCAATATCCCCTCCATTGTAGGTAGCAACGCCGCCTATGTAGGCTTTACAGGTGGTACCGGTGGGCAGACTTCGTCGCAGAAGATTCTAACCTGGACTTATATCCCCGGCGCAGTATTGCCAGCGCCAACCTTCAGCGTGGCGGCGGGAACCTACACGACAGCGCAATCGGTGACGATCAGCGATAGCTCCTCGGGTGCGACGATCTACTACACGACGAACGGAACGACGCCGACCACGTCGTCGACGAAATACACAGGCACGGCGATTACCGTGTCGTCGACGGAGACGCTGGAGGCAATTGCAGTAGCCAGCGGCTTTACGAACAGCGCCATGGCTACGGCGACCTATGCCATCGCTCCGGTATTGCCGACACCGAGCTTTAGTCTGGCGGCGGGGACCTACACGACGTCGCAGTCGGTGACGATCAGCGATAGCTCCTCGAGCGCGACGATCTACTACACGACCAATGGCACAGCGCCGACCGCGTCGTCGACGAAATACGCAGGTGGGGCGATTACAGTGTCATCGACGGAGACGCTGGAGGCGATTGCCGTAGCCAGCGGCTTTACGAACAGCGCGGTGGCCACGGCAGCCTACACCATTTCACCTGTATTGCCG
>DATAQX010000455.1:0-4246 GCA_036264455.1 Silvibacterium sp.
CGCCGTTCTGCAGCAGCAGCCGGATGCGCTTATCGAATTAAAGTCCCTGATGGCCGACATGGCACAACAGCAGGGTGCAACCCTCCAGGCAGATTCCATCACCGACCAGATGTTGTACAGCAAAATTGCAACGAGCCCCGAGCTGCGCGCCAACATCACTGTCTTCTTGCGTGCGCGCGGTTATGTGACCGATGCGGGCCTCGAGAGCTACGCTGCAAGCGACTCCGGCGACGATTTGTTCACGTCATCGCAGTCTACACAGCTACCGGGCCAGATACCCGGGAACCTCCCGTTCAACAACCTGCTGAGTGACGGAGGGACCTCGGATACAGGCTCGGTCGGAGCCGAGATGATGCCAGACGTCACCTCGCGATCGGCTGACAATCCGCGTAGCAACGGAAAGAACAATGCAATGAAGCAACCGCAGGTGCTCCGCAGGCCTGCGCCCTACAACATGCTTTCACTACGCGATCTGTATACGCAGCTTCCCCAACAGAATGGAAAGCTGAAACGTTTCGGTTCGGATGTATTTCTTCGCCGTAGTGCTTATGCGACAAATCAGATTGCACCCAATGGGCGCGCGATACCGCTGGATGTTCCAGCTGGTCCCGATTATGTGGTTGGGCCTGGCGACACCTTGACGGTCGCTCTCTGGGGAGGCATCTCGCAAACCTTCACACGGACCATCGATCGTGACGGCAGACTCAATCTGCCCGATGCGGGTCCAATACAGATAGCGGGCCTCTCCCTCGAACGCGTGCAGGGCGCGATCACCGACGCGTTGAAGCGGCAGTATCGCGACGTGCAGGTTGCCGTGACTATGGCACGTCTGCGTAGCATCCGCGTCTACGTCGTGGGCGACGTGCAGCGTCCCGGTGCGTTCGACATAAGTTCGCTCTCTACGCCTTTGAATGCGCTCTTCGCCGCAGGTGGTCCCACCAGCGTCGGTTCCTTACGCGTGGTCCGGCACTATCGCGGCAACCAATTGATTGAGGAGATCGATCTCTACGACTTTCTTCTGCATGGCGTTCAAAATGAGAGCCGGCTGCAGTCCGGCGACACATTGTTGGTGCCTCCCGCCGGTGCCCAGATCGCCGTCTACGGCGCGGTGAAGAGACCTGCGATTTATGAACTGAAGGGTGAGACCACGCTCGCCGAAGTCCTCGAAGATGCGGGCGGCGCCACGGTAGCCGCGGCACTCGGCCACATCGTAATCGACCGCATCGACGCAAATCATCAGCGCGAGACCGTGAGCCTGAACCTGCCTTCCGATGGCAGTCCTGAATCGGCGCGCGCTGCCATCGCGGCTTTCACCGTCCACGACGGCGATCATGTGCACGTGTCGGCGATCCTCCCCTATAGCCAGCGGGTTGTCTACATGGTGGGTCATGTCGTGCGGCCTGGGCGCATGCAGTATCGCGATGGCATGCAGCTTAGCGATGTGCTGCATAGCTATCAGGACTTGTTGCCCGAGCCGGCTGATCGCGGCGAAATCGTCCGACTCGTGCCGCCTGACATGCATCCGGAGACGATCGACTTTAACGTGCCCGAGGTGTTGATAGGCAATAGCAATTACCCGCTTCAGCCGTTTGATACGATTCGCGTCCTCGGTCGGTACGAGGCCGACGCACCCAGAGTGACCATCGGTGGCGAAGTGCTGCGCCCTGGCAATTACGCCCTCTCGAACGGTATGACTGCAGCCCAGCTTGTGCGTATGGCGGGCGGATTCAAGCGCGACGCTCTGCTCACAGACGCCGATCTGACCAGCTACCAGATCGTCGGAGGAACGAAAGCCGTCACCGATCGTAGATCGATCCCCATCGGCGAGGTGGTGGCTGCCAACGACCAGCGCGACGACATCCCACTCAAACCCGGTGATGTCCTGACCATACATCAGCTCACCGGCTGGAATGATATTGGTGCGTCAATCAAACTCGAGGGTGAGATAGCACATCCGGGCACTTATGGCTTTCAGCAGGGTGAACGACTCAGCTCCATCCTGCGGCGTGCCGGCGGCTTCCGCAGTACCAGTTACCCCGCGGGTGCGGTGCTTATCCGCGAAGAGGTTCGCCAGCTTGAAGAGAAGAGCCGCCAAGTGCTCATTCGCCAGATCGCGACCAGCTCAGACTCTGCGCGCTTAGCTCCGAACCTTGCGCCCGGAGAGAGTGCCGGCAGGCTGCAAATGATCGCACAACAGCAGAACGACGTTCTCTCACGTCTGCAGAGTCAACCACCCAGCGGACGCCTTGTCATCCACGTCAGCGCCGACATCAGCAGTTGGGAGAATACGCCCGCCGACATTGAAGTGCGAGCAGGCGATGTACTTCGTGTCCCGAAGCGTCCTGGCTTCGTGCTCGTCACTGGACAGGTATTCAACGACTCGGCTATCACCTTTGCGCCCGGCAAGAGCGCTGGGTGGTACGTGCACCGCGCCGGCGGTTTGAACCAGATCGCGGACAAGAAGCAGATATTCATTATTCGCGCCAACGGCTCTGTGGTGGGTCGCGATTCGAGCTTCTGGGGCGGAAGTGACGTACTATCGACGCGGCTCGATCCCGGCGACGTTGTCGTGGTACCGCAGAAGATCATCGGCGCGTCAGTCTTCTGGCGCAATCTACTCATAGTTGCGCAGATCGCCTCGTCTGTAGCGTTTACGAGTGGCGTGGCAGGTGTCCTATGAAGACTCCTAATGGCATTTCTGTCGCTTCTGCATCCGCGGAGGAGCGCGATCGTGATACCTGGGTGCTCCTCGAAGACCAGGTTGAAGAGGCTCCCAAGGGAGCGGCGTCTGAGACTGCTGTTTCGTTCGAGCCCCATGTCGTTGCTGCACCGGAGTGGGTGAAGAGCGCCACGACATTATGGGAGCGTCGTCGACTCTTATTTCGCATTGCAGCGATCTCTCTCGTGCTCAGTCTTCTGATCGCCTTCACTCTACCAAAGCGGTATAAGTCGTCCGCACAGATCATGCCGCCCAGCAACTCCAGTGTGCCCACCGCCATGATTGCCGCGCTGGCAGGACGCGCTCTTGGCGGGATCGGCGCCGGCGGACTCGGCAGTCTCGCGGGAAATCTTCTCGGAGGGAACAATACGACTGCGCTCTTCGTGGATCTGCTGCGCAGCGGCACAGTCGCATCGCATCTCATCGATCGCTTCGATCTGCAGCGTACATATCACAAGCGTTACCGGGTAGATACAGCGAAGCATCTTGCGAGCATCACCACGATTAGCGATGACAAGAAGAGCGGCGTTATCACCATCACGGTCGAAGATACCGATCCGCGCCGCTCGCGCGATCTCGCGCAAGGTTATCTCGACGAACTCAATCTCCTGGTAAACCACACCAGCACCTCGTCTGCGCATCAGGAGCGCGTCTTCATCGAGAGGCGACTGCAGAAAGTGAAGGCTGATCTCGAGCAAGCGCAGCAGCAGATGAGTGAGTTCTCGAGCACGCATGGCACAGTCGACATCAAAGAGCAGGGCCGCGCGATGGTCGACGCCGCCTCCAAGCTGCAGGCGCAGATGATTTTGGAGCAGGCGAATCTCGACTCACTTCGTCAGATCTACGGAGACGGCAATGTCCGGGTGCGCGCTACCCAAGCCCGCATCGGCGAATTGCGAAGCCAGCTGGCGAAGATAAGCGGCTCGTCCGCACCCCTTCCCGCGATTGGAAAGGCCGGAGCGGAGAATGAGCCCAGCACGGGCAATGGCAACGACGAGCCGTATCCGCCGCTGCGTCAGCTTCCTCGCCTCGCCGTTCCTTATGCAAATTTCTATCGCCAGGTACAGGTGCAGGAGACCGTTTTCGAATTACTCACACAGCAGTACGAGCTGGCGCGCATTCAGGAGGCAAAGGATGTGCCCGTCGTCGGTGTGATCGACTCACCTGGCATACCGGAGAAGAAGTCCTTTCCTCCGCGTCTCATGCTCGCGCTGCTCCTCACACTTATTTCGACGAGTGTCGCAGCTGCCTTGTTGCTCTCGTGGAACCGCTGGCTGCAAGTCAGCGTCAGCGATCCTCGCAAGCTGCTCGCGCACGAGATCTACGGCACTCTGCATGCCAGGCTGAAAGGTCCAAGGCCACAGGCGGGAGAACCGTCATGAGAGCGCATCTCGCGAATGCGGGCTATGGCCTGCTCGACTATGCGGCCTATCCCATCGGTATGTTGCTGGTCGCGCCTATCGTCCTCCGCAACATGGGTGCTGCGCAGTACGGCATCTGGGCCATAGTCACCGCTATCGTCAGCAC
>DATAQX010000506.1:0-3259 GCA_036264455.1 Silvibacterium sp.
GGTTGCGCCGGCGCGGGTGGCATGCAGCAGCTCGGAGTGAATGCGGGCGGCGGCGATGAAGGATGCGGCGAGATCTTCGGGTATCGGGCCGAAGTGGACGAAACGGGTGATGGAGACGACGAGTCCCCACTTGCGCGCGCAGAGGTTGATCATGCCGTAGCGCTCGAGGACACCCTGGCGCGGGACGGCGTGCTTGTATTTGCGGACGCGGTCGTCGACGCCCATCAGCAGAACCGTCGGCGTGATGCCGCGTTCGAGTAGCGCGGAGGCGGTGCGGGCGGCCATTTCGTATTCGGTTATGCCGGGCTGAAGAGTCTCGAGGAGAGCAGCAGTGGCCTCTGCAGTGTCGCGCGAGAGGGTGCGGAGGCATTCGATTTCGGCGGGCAGAAGCGGAGCGCGGAGGCTTGTGAGGTTGACGTGCGTGGCCCCGGAGATGGGTGTGTCGGAACCGAGTTCTGTGTCTCCGGTAAGTTCGCGGAAAAGCGAGGCCGGGCTTTGATGCCAGGGATAGATGACGGCTTCGTAGCCCAGGCCGATAAATTCCTCGTCGGCGAGGCGCGGGGCTTCGTTGTTGGGCGCGAGGTAGTAGCGGAGTCCGTTGCGGGTGAGGAGCAGAGAGGTGACGGCCGTCTCAGAGCCCAAGGCGACACGGGCTTCAACCTGGCCAGAGGTGATCCAGGCGATGTTTTCGTGACGGCTGAGCAGGATCGCGGAAAGGTTGTTGCGATCGAGAAAGGCGGCGAGGCGTTGATACTTTTCTTCCAGCTCAGCAAATTGCAGGGCGGGGGAAGTCGCGGACGGCTCTTGTGCAGTTGCAGGAAAGGATGGGTTCACGCGCTTCGTATCTCCTTAGGTTTCGTATCTGGGGATGACAGTGGTAAATCGATTTCTATCGGCGGTTTCCGATCTTAGTTAACGTCGAAAGCACTTTACGTGACCAGGCAAAAAGGGGCAAGTGGCGGGAATAATGCAGCAGCTCAAGCTGCCCTTACAGAGCAGAGGCCCTCGGTACAGCCAATGGGGCGCACGCAGAGACGCGCCGCCAGAATAATGAGGGCAATCCAGAGCAGATCAGCGCCGAGCAGGTGGACCATCTGCATCCAGGTGGGGGCCAGAAGGGCGATGTCGGCTACTCCAAGAGCGTATTGCAGGAAAAGCAGGGCGGCGACGGTGAACGAGAGCTTGCGATTAAATACGGAGCGTGTCCCGTGGAAGACGAGCCAGAGCAGAAAGACGCCAGCGATGAGGCTGACGACAGGGTGCGCCCAGCGGATGCGGACAATCCAGGAACTGCTGTTGGAGAAATCCTGCGCGAGGGCTGCGCGAAGGCTGGTGGCGGGATAGAGGGTGTCGCCGAGGGCGGCGAGGGAGCCGGTGACTCCCACGATGAGCGTGGCGATCAGGCCGGTAAGCACGAGGCCAGGGGCGCGGAATTCGACGCTGCCGCGCATGAAGCCTTGCTTACGCGAAAGGAAGTGCGCGGTTAAGGCAAGTGCGGCGAGCAGCAGCAGTGTGTTGGTAAGGTGCAGGGCGAGATAGACGGCACGGGATGCGGACTGGTCGTGCGCAACCTTGCCGAGCAATACAAGCAGGGCTCCGAGGAGCGCCTCGTTCAAGGTGAGAACTACGGCGGCTACGGCGCCGGCGCGGGCGAGATGACGGCGGCCGGTAACGCGAAAGGTCCAGAAGAGAAGACCGAAGACGGCGATGAGCGCGACGCCGCTGGAGGCTCGGTGGGCGAACTCGATCAGAGTGGCCGCAGTGGGATAGCGCTGAATGACGGTGCCATTGCAGAGGGGCCAGTGATCTCCACAGCCTGCACCGGAGCCGGTGGCGCGCACGGCTGCTCCCCAGAGAACAACGGCGACATTGTAGACAAGGACGGCCCAGGCATAGCGATTCAGGGCCCGTGAATCGGAATGCGAGCGCGCTGGGGTTGCGGATATTGCGGCCGTGGCGGCGTTTATCATTGGCTCTCTGCTATTCTACCGATTTACCCGCACAACCAAAGGACGCTGAAAGGAATCTGTGTGTCGCATATGAAAAACTCACGATTTCTAACCCTACTGCTGGCTTCCACGACGATATTTGGAGCCGGTGCGATTGTTTCGGCTCAAGACTCGAGCGTGAAGCAAGATGCAAAAACCGCTGGAACGGATACGAAGGACGCCGCCAAGGATACAGGACATGCGGTAACCTCCGGTACAAAGAAGGCTTACCACGGCACGAAGAAGGGCACGACCACGGCTTACGACAAGACGAAGGAAGGCTCAACTACCGCTTACGACAAGACAAAGGAAGGAAGCGAAAAAGGATTCGACAAGACCAAAGAGGGCACGGAGAAGGTCTTCAATCCCGGTAAAGAATCGTCGTCGAAGGCCAAAGATAATGCGCATCAGGCTTCCGTCAAGGCGAAGGACAAGACGAAAGAGGCGGATCAGAAGGCAAACGACGCAGCAAAGCCGCAGTAGCGGTTTGTAGCGACCACTGCACATCCGATGTTTCGATCGATGCCAGGGTGAATATAGCCCCCGGCTTTCCCGCGAAGAGATCTGGAATGCACGGGATTGCCTTTCCTGCTTCCTGAGCAGATGCTTAGAAAGACCATGTTCCCTAATTCAACAGAGAACGAGACCAGAGCGGTCCCGGCTCTACCTGCACCTGCGGCGGCGGTGCTGACCGACAGCATCAGCTTCCACTGGGAAAATCAATCGTTTCGCACAGATCTGATCTTCGTGCTGCCGGTTGCGCTCTGCCTGGCTGTGGGCCTGGCTGTGGGACATCAGGCGGCGGGAATGATTGCCGCCGGCGGCGCTATGACCGTGGGCTTCGGGGCGAAGCAGGATATCGACAACTCGCAACTGCTGCCCATGATTTTCGCAACGCTGGGCATCTCCGTCTCGACCTTCCTGGGCATGGTGGTGGGTCATGAAAATATTTTGCTGGTAGGGATGGCGGCGCTGTGGGGCTTTGGATATGGCATGCTCACGGCACGGGATGGCGGCTACGGCTGGGTGGGACAGCAGTGCGTGGTGATGCTGGTAGTGGGATCGGCGTTTCCCACCTCAGTCGAAGCGGCGGCGGACCGCTCGTTACTGATGCTCGCGGGCGGCGCGATTCAGGTCCTAAGTTCGAGCGTGATCCTGCGGCTCTTCGGTGAACTGCAGGCGCATTTGCGCGCGCTGACCAGCTATGTCCGGGCGGAGCAGTCGGCGCTGCGCGAGGCCATGCTGAATGCAGCGGCATCGTGGAAACAGGG
>DATAQX010000525.1:0-4925 GCA_036264455.1 Silvibacterium sp.
CGCTCGGGTCGGTGAACAAGCCGGTGGCGAAACCCTGCACGCGCTCATCCTGGAATGGGCTGCCGCCGCGAATGCCATCGCGAATGCGATCGTTGAAGGTGCCAATGCCGTATCCGAAAAGGTTGACTTGCGACGCATTCGGACCGATCTGGTTGTTGGCGGTGTCCCCGAAGTTGAAGCCCTCGCCGTAGAGATAGATTTTGCTGCCGTCGACGCCGTCTTTCTCGACAGTGAGCGCGTTGAGCGCCTGCTGGATGTGCTGCATGTTGTAGGTGAAATGGAAGCTCAAGATGTCGAAGCGGAAGCCATCGATCTTGTACTCGCGCGCATTCAACACGAGCGTATCTATCATTAGCTTCTCCATCATGAGGTGTTCGCTTGCCGTATCTGGGCAGCATGAGCCAGTCTCGAGATTCCCATTCGCATCCAGGCGATGGTAGTAGCCAGGCACCACCTCGTCGAGATTCGAGTTCGGCCCTTCACCGCTGGCATTCGTGTGATTGAAAACCACATCCTGCACGACGCGCAGCCCAGCCCTATGCAGTCCCTCTACCATGGTGCGGTATTCGAGTACGCGGTTGTCGGGATCGATCGCATAGCTGCCCTCCGGCGTCATATAGTGCACTGGGTCGTAGCCCCAGTTATAACCATCGCTGCTCTGGATGGCGGCGACAGCGGCCTGCTGCTGCTCGCCATCCGGCGGATAGTGCGACAGATCGCCGGTGGTTGTCCACGTCGACTTGTCCTCGTTCACACTCGCGAAGTGAAACGATGGAAGAAGATGCACGGCCTTCAGCCCGCTTTGCGCGAGCGCGCGCAGATGCCGCATGCCATCCGCATTCTGATCATTGAAGGCTTCGTACATGCCGCGGTGCGCCTGTGGCACCGTCAGGTCATTCACGCTGAAGTCACGAATGTGGAGCTCATACAAGCTCATATCGCTCAAGCTTTGCAGCGCGGGTGAATTCACATTGTCCCATCCATCAGGTTTCGTATCATCCGAATCGAGGTCGGTGATCCGGCTCTTGGTTCCATTCAATGCAATGTCGTTGGAGTAGGGATCGGTGGTGACATTCGTCTCGAGGGATCCGTTGATCGGCACCCACACGTTCACGCTGTACAGGTAGTACTTGCCTTTCCAGTCGCTCTTGCCATCTGCCCCCCACACACCGTTGTGTTCATACATGGGAACGGTTGCCGATGGCGTGGTGTCGCTTTCCTGATCGAAGAGCAACAGCGACACAGATTGCGCGGTAGGCGCCCACAGCTTAATCGTCACTGTGGAGGAATCATTTGCATCATGGAACACGACGCCCAGCTTGCCCGGATAATAGTAAATGTCATCGAGCGCACCTGCATCCTGAATGCCAGTGGCATACTGCAACGTCCCATCCTGCCCTATGACAGAGAGCGCAAGTTCGCCTTTGAGGGCTTGCTCCACGGTTGCAAGCGTCACGCTCGGTGGCACCTGCAGCACGGTGTAGCTAGCCAATTGCGGGTATCGCGCCAACTCAGCCTGTGAGAGGCTTCCGCCGGCAGTTAGCGGAATCTGCGTTCCACCGCTAATGCCGGTGCTGGTTAGATTCAAGCCGCCGGTCAGGCTAATACTGAGCTCATATGTGGCTCCGCTTTGAAGGTATTGCGGCTGGATCGCCAGGCGTGTACGATCCAGCCAGTATGCCTGCTCGATGCCCAGGATGCTGTTCGATATTTGCTGCTGCGTCGGCTGCGTTGTAAAGACGGTCGCGTTACCGTGGATCACCCACGCTTCTTGGTACAGCGTGATTTGTAAATGCTGGTCAGGTCCGGGGTCTTTGATCTGCCCCTGCGCGCAGTTGTTGATGATGAATCCAAGGTCGCCTGTGGGAGTGCCCTGATTGGGATTCACCGTAACGTCAAAATAGACGCCATAACTGTCAGTCCCAGTGATCTGCACCTCGCTCTGACACCAAGAGGCATTTTCCGTTGACGCGTTCCATGTATAGAGAGCCCACCCCATGTAGTTTCCATCGGGGCGAAAATAGTGAATGCGAACTGAGCCTGCCGGGATTGGAGGGTCACTTGCCGCCCGCGCGGGCGATGCCAGAAAAGACAGTATGACAAGGAAGAGAAAACTGAGCGCAGGCTTCATCTGACCCCTGCAGGCTTCGATTCTGGATGTCATGGTGGCCCTCTCATGAACCATTAAATTGTGGGCGGATGGGCAATGATACGACGCAGCCAATTTGAAACACATAGCCTGCCCGCTACTTGTGCGCCGTCAAACCTAATCGTCACTGAGTTCTCATGTCAAGACAAACTCTCTGCTGCTCAGCCGGACTTGGGAGGCATTTCTATATGGATTTTCAATTCATTTCTGATTTGTTTGGCGTGATCGCGATCTGAGGGAATTGGTGACAGTGGAAATGTTTCTGTCCTGCTTGAGGCTGCGCACGCCAACGTTCCCGATACCTACAGTCGCAAATTGGCCATCGAATCCGCAGGGGAGGCTGGCGGTGCCGGGCTAGCGAGCTGCTGTACCAGTGCTGATCCGATTGTTTCGTCGCCAGAAGGGCGTATAAAGCTCATCTGCCGGGTACGGACTGGAGGCGCTGAGGTGCTCACACACCTGCGCGTGGCGAGGATGGATGGTATCAACGCGCCTCCTCCGAGTGCATATTCGAAGTGGATCCGATGGTCGACGACTGACAGCCAGATCGCGACCATCTTTAAGCCGGATCCTCATTCGTCAGTCATAGGACACCTAATCGGACAGTGAAACTGAGACCTAACGCCACCTTCCAGACACGGATTGCATCGAGCGCGCGGACTCAATCGCTCTCAGAATCGTTCGAATTTCAGCACAAAAAATAGAAGCGAAGAATAAGCGCACTCGGCGGAGGAGAAGGGGGTGTCGAAGGCGACGTCAGAGTCGATCCGCGAATCTAGCTTCGCGTCGAAATCCTCATTGCATTTTTTTCTCTCCTTGCATCGACCTAAACGACGGTTCGATCAGCTTCGGCGTGTCATTGTTCACACTCCCCACGCTTTACCCACTTTCCAATCTGGAATATTGTCTGCATCATAAGGCCGCAATGGATCAACCGGCAGCCGTTCCTGCGGTCCTCAGGTGATGAAGGCTAGGCCGGTAGTTTGAGGCGGCGCAGCAGTGCCTGGAAGCGCAGATCGGTCCGGCAACCGTCTAAGTGCGGATCGATCGCGAGCATATCGAGAACGATATCGTGACGCTCATAGCCGCGATCGAGCCACCGCATGGCGGCATCCGGATCGTGCAATGAGCAATAGATCTGCGCGATGTGGGTACCGGAGACATACCGCAGAGTTGAAGTGTCTTCCAGCTTGCGTGCAATTTCGAGCGCCTGTCCGCTTTTTCCCTGAAGCGAGAGCAGATAGGCCTGCTCCGTTTCAATCCAAAGTCCGTCACCGAAGAAGCGCGCGGCGAGCTCATTCTCCATTTCAGCGGAGTCGAACTTGCCCTGTTGCTCAAGAATGCTTGCTTTCACCAAGTGAGCCTGACCGAAGTTGGGATTGAGCGCCAGCACTTCGTCGATGCGTCTCATCGCCTCATCCGGCTGGCGCAGATAGTAATACGTCTCCGCCACATCCGTGGCAATGATTAGAGAGAGAGGATCGAGCGCCAGCGCCTGCTGCAGCTCCGCCAGCGCCTCTTTGCCTCTTCTCTGACGTGTAAGCAGAAGGCCATACCAGTGATGCGCAGTCGAGTCCGAGGGATTGATGGCGATGGCGCGCCGATATTCTTCTTCAGCGCCGCTCCAGTCCCAGTCGCGGTCGTTTTTCACTCCGCCAAGCGCGGTGTGGGCCGCACTCAGGCTTCCGTTCAAGGCAAGTGCTCGCTCGGCCGCAAATTGAGCCTTCCAGAGCAGGTCCGCAGGATTCAGGTTACCGTAGGAGGTCAAGGTCACATACGACACAGAGAGCGCTGCGTAGGCATCGGCGTAGTTGCGGTCAGCGCGGACCGCGTCTGTGTAGTAGTCAATAGACTTCGCGACGCTCGCCGGCGTGCGCTGATTCCACAGATAGCGTCCGCGCAGAAATGCGTTGCGGGCGGCCTCACTTACCGGCCGAATCATGCTTAAGTTAAAAGAGCTGCCCGCTGCAAGTGCGACCTCTCTGGCAATCTCTTTTGTCACCTGATCCTGCATGGCGAGGGGGTCGTCGGCGCTTTCGGGATAAACCTCTGCCCACAGGTGGCGATCATTCTGCGCGTCCAGCAGTTGCGCTGTAATGCGAATTTCGTTGCCGTGGCGGAGGTAAGAGCCCTCGACAATCGCGTCTACGTTGAGCGCCTGCGCTATATCTTTCAACGGCAGTTGCACGCCTTTGTACTCCATGACAGAGCGGTATGAGATCACACGCAACGGGGTGCTCATCGCAAGGTTGGAGATGAGCTGATCTGTCATGCCGTCAACCAGGTAATCCTGATCCGTATCGTGCGCAAGGTTGCGGAAGGGAAGCACTGCAATAGAGTGAAATGTCTGCGTCGGTTCGATATCTCGTGTGGGCACCTTGGGGGCGGCGCGCAGAAAGTAGATCGTCAAAGCAACCGCCAGCACTGCCGCCAAGCCAGCCAGCGAGCCCACGACAAATCCTCGTCCGGCCATGTTGTCGGCGGGATGGAGAGGCGCGGAAACGGAACGCCAGGCGGGAGGGACAGGTAACGATGTTTTGATGGCAGAAGACGTTGCAGGCGCCGCTCCGTTGCTGGCTTCAGAAGGCACGTCCGGGCGGCAGCCGTTCCCGCCGCCTACCGCGGCTGGAGAAAGCAGAGATCCCTCAGCAAAACTTCCCGGCTTCACTTCGGCGATGAAGCGGTAGCCCTGCCCGACAACGGTCCGGATGAATTGCGGATCTCGTGAATCGTCGCGGAGAATGACGCGCAACTTATTGACTGCGGTGTTAATGCT
>DATAQX010000579.1:0-4320 GCA_036264455.1 Silvibacterium sp.
GTCTCCGGCAGCCTCCCGCACCGTCCGCCGCGATCGATATTCCCTCGGATCGCCATCACCGGAGCGATCTGACCAAGCTGATCCAGAATCGCCGCCTCGCCCACGTCGCCGGCATGCAGAATATGCTCGACCCCGCGCAGCGCGGCAACCGCCTCCGGTCGAAGGAGACCGTGCGTGTCGGAAATAACGCCGACGAGCATGGCTACAGCCCGATACTAAGCCGTGTCCGCGGGTCCAGGTAATCCCGCAGCGCATCTCCCAGGAAGTTGAAGGACAGCACGCAGAGCATCACCGCCAGTGCCGGGAAGATGACTAGGTGGGGCGCATCGAAGAGGTGGGACCGGGCATCGTTCAGCATGGAACCCCAGCTCGCCGCCGGAGGCGGAACGCCGAGCCCCAGGAAGCTGAGAGTAGCCTCCGCCAGCACCGCGCCCGCCATGCCGATTGCGGCCTGCACAATCAGCGGCTGCACCATGTTGGGAAAGATGTGCCGGACGAAGATGCGCACATCGGTCGCTCCCTGTGCCCGGGCCGCCTCCACAAACTCCCGCTCCCGCACCGCCAGTACCTGGCCTCGGACCAGCCGGGCATACCCCACCCACCCCCCGATCGACAAAGCCAGAATCAGATTGATCATCCCAGGACCAAGAAACGCAACAAACGCAATTGCTAATAGAATTCCCGGAAGTGCAAGAAAAGCATTCATTACGAAGACATTCAGCATCGTATCCAGAACGCCACCGTAGTAACCGGCAAGACCGCCAAGCACGATTCCTAGAAGCAGTGAACAGGCCACCACCGACACAGCGACCATCAGCGACAGCCGTGCTCCATAGATAACACGCGACAGAATATCGCGCCCCAGTTCATCGGTGCCCAACCAGTGCATGGAGCTGGGTGAGGCCAGTCGGTGGTTCAGGTCGATCGTGGCCGGATTTGCCGGCGCAATCAGCGGAGCGAAAATCGCAGCGAAAACAAAGCCCGCCAGCAGCAAAGCGCCAAGTACTGCGAGCGGTTGAGAAATAATACGTTGCAGAAAAACGCTCCCATGTAATGAATTGAATAATATTGATAGTAGTACTGGCGCAGCAAGAGTATGATAGCGTTTGTCTAAAGTAGTCCACGTACGCGCCTAGAGTTGAACAATTATTCGATGCCTTGACAGTGGTAATTATTGACACGACAATACGGCTAGGAATCCAGTCGTCTGACCGTCGAGTCCAGCTTCCGCGGCCCTCAGTGCCCCGGCTTTAATTCCTCATTTCGCACACTGTTCGTCGATTAGAAACAAGTAACTTGATGCTGTCGCTCTAGTAAAAAAGACACGCCTATTACTTTTTTTTGTTGGGGAGCACACAAACCAATGAATCTGAGAGGCGAGAAAGTCGCCGTTTGTGGAGCCGGAGGTTTTATCGGCGGCCATCTGGTGCGGGGCCTGTTGGTTAGCGGGGTCCGGGAAGTGCGAGCCATAGACGTTAAACCTCTTGATGAGTGGTGTCAGGTATCCGACGACGTCGAGAACTTATTGCTTGATCTGAAGGACAAAAATAACTGCCTTCAGGCCGCAAAGGGCGTGTCGGTCTTATTTCAATTAGCTGCCGACATGGGGGGTATGGGCTTTATTGAAAATAATAGGGCGCTCTGCATGTTGAGCGTTCTAACGAATACCCATATGCTGATGGCCGCCCTCGAGCGGGGTGTCGAGAGGTTCTTCTTTGCTTCGTCCGCGTGTGTGTACAACGCAGACAAGCAGAAAAATCCTGAGGTAGTGCCGTTAAAAGAAGAAGATGCTTATCCTGCATCACCGGAAGATGGATATGGCTGGGAGAAGCTCTTCAGTGAACGTATGTGTAGGCACTTTGAAGAAGACTTCGGGCTGCAGACTCGTGTGGCGCGCTATCACAATGTCTATGGGCCGTACGGGACATGGACCGGCGGACGGGAAAAGGCTCCAGCCGCGATCTGTCGCAAAGTCATAGAGGCAAAACACTCGGGTAATCACCAAATCGAGATATGGGGCGATGGAAGGCAGACGCGAAGCTTCATGCACGTGGATGATTGTATCTACGGTACACAGGCCATTCTTGAGAGCGATATCCGCGAGCCGATTAATTTGGGCAGCAGCGAACTGGTCACTATTAATCAACTTGTCGACATCGCCGAGGAAATTGCCGGAATTCGTCTGGAACGCAAATACAAACTCGATGCTCCACGCGGCGTAAATGGAAGAAACAGTGATAACACATTGATTCAGAAGTATCTTGGATGGCAACCGTCCATCCGATTGAAAGATGGTCTAACGAAGACCTACGAGTGGATCGAGAGTCAAATGCTGTCGAAAACATCGGTTTTTTCAGGCGTAGATCATCTTCAGCTTAAAGAGGAACTGAGCGCATGAATCTTCCTCGGGCGTACCGGCAGATACTGGGCATTCGTTTCTATGCAGGCGACGTTTACGGAGCGCTGGATCGTATGCGTGATGGCGGGCTGCTTGTAGTTCCAGGTGCCCCGGCATTGAAAGATATTGAGGCAAATGTGTCTTATCGTGAAGCGCTCGTCAATGCAGACGTGGCCATCACGGATTCAGCCTTCATGGTCATCATCTGGAATCTCCTGGAGCATGACTCCGTGCGAAGGTTATCCGGATTGGAGTATCTGCGCGCCCTGCTGGAACTGCCAGATGTACGCAAGCCTTGCGAAACCTTCTGGATTATGGCAGGCCCTGCAAATGCGCGAAAAAACCTGGATTGGCTGAGAGAGCGGGGAATTACGGTACCGCAGGACTACGTCTACCAGGCTCCAATGTATGGCGCTCAGATTTGTGATGAAGCCCTTCTGGAGCAGCTGAAAAAGCTGCACCCGAGGCATATCGTGGTTACGATAGGCGGTGGGACCCAGGAACGTCTTGGGCTGTATCTCAAGCAAAATCTTGGCTATTTGCCCGCAATCCATTGTGTCGGAGCAGCAATCGCTTTTCTCAGTGGAGATCAGGTCCATATCCCCGTCTGGGCTGACAGGTTTTATCTTGGCTGGTTGTTTCGGTGCGTCTCAGCTCCGGTGCGTTATGTCCCGCGCTACTGGCAGGCGCGTAAACTGCTTCCTCTCATAGTTCGTCATCGCAGTGAACTGCCTGACCCGGCACGAAAAATCGCCTGATCAAAGTGGTCTGATGCAAAGGGTGGTTTCTCGTGGCAAGAGTTTCCATTGCTTTGCCGTATCTGCAGACTCTTCGCCGACGTTCCTATGCAAAGCTGACGCCTCGGGCAATCAGAAATGGAAGCGGTAGCGCACTTCTCCGTAAATTTGCCGAGGATCGTTGTAGTGAAACCCTCCGAAGGTAAGACTGTTGTCGAGAAGCACGCGGGTGTTCGTAACATTAATGGCCGTAGCTGAAAGCGTGAATTTCTCACCGAACGATTTCCCGACCGCAAGATCCGCAGTAGTGTGTGCCGGCAGGTAATCGCCCGTATAAGGTGATGGTGGATCGGTAAAGCCATTGTGGAATCCGGAGCCGTAATACACGTTGAATGAGCCGTATGCGCGAAAGGGAAGATTGCCGTTAAAGCCCACATTCAGCGTGTTGCGCTGATCGTGGTCCAGTGGCGAATACCCCGGCGCAACAACGCAGGCTTCGGAGTCCGGCGGATAACAGATGAGGCCGCCGGTAATCGGGCCGATCTGCTGTGCAATCTGGTTCGAATATGCCAGATGGAATTGCCCATAGCGCCACAATTGCGGGGACCGCAGCGTAAGTTCCCATGCCTGAATCAGCGCTCCCTGCACGGTGACGGGGATGAAAATACTCGATTCACCGATGTTGCTGTGGTCCAGAAAATTATTGGCGCGCGTCTGGAAAGTGTCCGCGTCGATCAGCCATCCGCGGAAGGGAATCTGCACACCGAACTGATGCTCCTCGTCGCGCTCGCCATGCAGCGCGACGAAGCTGGTGTTGTTCCCGGTGGCATATTCAAGCAAGGGGCCGGAGATTGCTGTGAGCGGCGGGGGCTGATAATAGCGTCCGTAGAACCCGCGGAAGACCCAGTGAAGCTTGGGGAGCTGCACCGCGACGCCGATCCGCGGGTAGAAAGCATTGTCTGTGATGTCGGCTTGGAAGTGACTCTGCCGCACGCCACCGATAAGCGCCAGCCATGAGGTCGGCCGGTAGTTGTCCTGGACAAACGTCTCCACAAGCCCCCCCGCGACACTTTGCGGATGCGAGAAGTTTGAAAAACTGCCGTCGTTGAAGATAACCCCAAAGAGATCGCTCTCGTGTTGGCCATAACTGTAAATGCCCGCGTTGATCGAATTCTTTGCGACCAC
>DATAQX010000023.1:0-17124 GCA_036264455.1 Silvibacterium sp.
CCAGAAAATTTAGTCCGCCAATCTGCAGGAGAAACGATGCATGACCGATGAACGTAACCGCCAATTCACTCGGCGTTACCAGCATCGGTTTCCGCTGTGCGCCTTGAGCAGGCTGAAAGGCTGAATGGCCAATAAGATTCAGTGCAAATCGCAGGCCCGGGCGCCGCGAGGGTCGTAAAGAAGTTTTTGGTGGCAAAAAGCAGCTCCCCTTTTTTGGATGCTGACAATTATCCGAAGATTCCCGAAATTGCGTGAGCCGAAAGGAACAAGGGCGAGACAGTGTCTCGTCCCTCGGTGATCTGGACCTACTCTAGAGCCGCTGTGTTGACTGGCGGAGGTGCCGTAACCACCGACTGGAAGCCAATCTTCGCATGCGTCCCGTCACAGAATGGTTTGTTCGCCGATGCGCCACAACGGCAAAGCGAAATCGCCGGCTTGCCCGTCAAATCCCACTCCCCGCCATTCGGGTCCAGCAGTTTGATCGAACCTTCCACCCGATACGGACCATTCGGCCGCACCGTAATCTTCACTTCGTTCCCTTGCGCTTCATTCTCAGCCACACGGCACTCCTCAAAAAGTGATTCGTTTCTCCGAGTCTACCAGTCGGGTACCCAGGGCACCCTACACTTACACTCTGGATTCGTCTCCCCGCTATCATGTTTTCACCCGCATGCTCACCCTCGACGAAGCCCAGGTCCGCCGCTATCTAACATATGAAGCCCTCATCCCAGCGCTTGAGCAAGCCCTCATCCGATTTTCCACCGGAGCCATTACGCAGCCGGTGCGCACCGTGATGCCGGTGCCACAGCACCACGGCATCTTTGGACTCATGCCCGCCGTCGACGGCGATCTTATGGGCATCAAGCTTGTCACCATATACGAAAACAATGTCGCGCAGCCCACGCATCAGGCGGTCATTCAGCTCTTCCGCGCATCTACCGGTGAGCCTCTCGCCATGCTCGACGGTCGCCTTATCACCGAAATGCGCACCGCTGCGACGACTGCCATCGCCGCACGTCTCTTCATCGCGCGCAAGTCACACGTGCTCGCAATCCTCGGCTCGGGAGTCCAGGCCCGCGCTCATTTGCAAGCACTTCGACTCGTCTGCGATCTTCGCGAAGTCCGCGTCTGGAGCCGCACTCCCGCCCACGCCCAGACCTTCGCCCGCGAAACCGGCGCAACGCCTCTGCCGCTGAAAGAAGCGATCCACGGAGCAGACATCGTCGTCGGCGTATCGAACGTGACCGAGCCGTTAATCCTTGGCGAATATCTTTCGCCGCCCGCCTTCGTTGCCGCCATCGCAGCCGTCGGACCCGGCAAGCGTGAGCTCGACGACGAAGCCATGCAGGCGAACATTATTGTTGAATCCCACGAGGCCGCACTCCGCGAATCCGGCGACATCATCGCCACAAGCGCGCCCATCTACGCTGAGCTGGGAGAAATCCTCGCCGGCAGGATCGCGACGCCCTCACAAGGCCGTGTCGTCTACAAGGGCCTGGGCATTGCCGCCGAAGACCTCGCCGCTGCACGCCTCGTTTACGAAGCCGCAATTGCCTGATTGCATCTCCAAATGAAGAAGTAAGCAGGAGTTTTAAACCCCCGATCCCTGAACCCCGATCCCTGCCTTACCCCTCCAGATGAAATGCAGCGGAATCCCCAGCAGAATCACCGCCGTCCCGAGCAGCGAATTCTTCCAGTTTTCGGCATATGAGTAATACAGCAATACAGCCGCCGCCGCTATGAACAGCGCGGGCACTACCGGATATCCCCACACCCGATACGTCGTCGCCTTGGGCTGCCGTCTGCGATACACAAAGATCGTCGTGGCTGTAATCATGTAGAACAACCACTCCGCAAAGATGGCCAGCTCGAACAACTGCTGAAACCGTCCCACCGCCAGCAGCAACCCCGTCGTCAACAATCCTTGCACGACCAGCGAAGTCGAAGGGCTCTGGAATCGCGGATGAATGTCCGCCATCCGCCGAAAGAACAGCCCATCCTTCGCAGCCGCAAACGGTATCCGCGCGCCTGACATGATCGTCCCATTCAGCGTGACGAAGATGCTCAACGCCATCACCCCTGAAACCAGTGCCGCTCCCCAGGGCCCAGTCACCACGGCCAGCGCCGTCACCGCCGGCCGTGGCGATGCGGCAATCTGTGCCGCCGGCAAGATGTACTGGATGGCCGCATTGGTCGCCATGTACAGCACGCCCACGATGCCCAGCCCGGCGATCAATGCAATCGGCAAACTCCGCTCCGGATTCTGCACCTCGCCCGACACCATGGTCAGATCATTCCATCCGTCGTAGGCCCACAGGGCGGCGATGAGCGCGATCATGAATCCGCCAAACCCTCCGTGAGCACCGGCGAACACCGTCCTGAAATTCCCCCAATGGCCTGCGCTCGAAGCAAAGCAGAACCCCGCAATTACCAGGATCAGCACACCCTTCAGCCACGTAAACACCAGCTGAAAGTCTCCCGCCTTCTTGATGCCGAGATAGTTCAGGCCGGTAATCAGCCACGTCGCGCCAATCGCGAAGATCTGCGCCCATGTCACTGCCAGCACCAGATGAAAAGCCGTGGTATCGAGCCATCGGAACGCGGCAAAAATGGCCAGCGTCCGCGCCAGGCCCGTGGTCACGCTGGCTATCGAAGCCGGCTTCGCCACCGCGAACCACGTCCACATGTACAGGAACGCCGTCAGATCCCCGTACGCCCCGCGCAGATAAACATATTCGCCGCCCGTGTAGGGCAGCATGGTGCTCAGCTCCGCGTAGGTCATCGCTCCAAACAGCGAGAGCAGCCCGCCGATAATCCACGCCAGATACACTTGCCCGGACGATCCCGTGGCCCGCATCATCTCCTGTGGAACAAGAAAAATCCCGCTGCCGATCAGCGTTCCCACGACGATGGCCGTCGCGTGCGAAGTATGCAGGACCCGCGGCAGATCGTGCGTCTGCTGTTGCCTTTCAGCGGGGACAGTTTCCAATGCGTTAGGCTCCAGTGAGGAAAGCCCTCATGCGAAATCTAGTAGTAGTGCTTGAGGTCATTCCAGTCTGCCGCATAAGTCGCTTTTCTGCCATAACAAAGATAGATATTTCCTTTTTCCCAGGGCATCGTCAGCGGATTGTTGCGCACACCCGCGATCTTGCACGATGCGTAGTATGGCTTTAGCTCGTCCGGCTTCGCTCCGCTGATGATGATCATCTCCTGCCCGGTGTAGCCGCGCGGTCCCCAGATCCAGTAGTTCTGGTGCCCGCTGATCGCCTCCGGCAAACCGTACTTCGGCCCGAACAGATTGATTGCGCTGGCCTCGCCATAATTGCCGGCATAGATGCCCGTCACCGCCTGCTCACTCGGCGGCAGCGCGTGATAGATCGTGCTCACCTGCGCAACCAGCTCCGTCCATCCAAACCTGTCCGCATAAAACTGCGGCAGGATGGTCGCATCGTGGTTCTCCGTATCCTGCGGTGTGAAGCCCATCTTCTTCTCGTAAGCCACAAAGCGCTCAGGCGGCATCAGAGGAATGGAAAACGGGATTGACCGGTAGCAGCCCCAGATCAGCACCAGCCCATATACGCCGATCAGCGCATTCTTCCAGGCTCTCTCGCGCGCCCACGAAAACCACGCAACTCCGCCCGCGGCAAAGAATACCGGATACACCGGCGCAAGATAGTAGTCCTTCGCGTGCATCGCCATCATGCTCGCGAGAAACAGCAGATACATCACCCCGAGAAAGCGAAACGGCCGTGCCGCTTTGCTAACCAGCAGCCATACTACGCCCGGCACCCATAGAAGTACTGTGAACGGATGGAGCATGAACCACTGTGCGTGGAGAAACGCCAGCCGTCCCAGCTTCACATCCTTGTCGCTGTTCTGCACGTCGCGCAGCCACTCGAGAGTAGGGAAGTGGTGGTGAACCTGCCACAGCAGATTCGGCAGTGCCAGCACGACCATGAGCAGCACGGCGACGCCAAACCAGCGGCTCTTCAAAATCCTCCGCTGCGGCGTCAGCAGCAGCGCGACGAGCATGCTGACCAGAAAAAATACTTCTGAGACCTTGTTCTCCAGCCCCAGTCCCGCGCTTACGCCCAGTACGATCCACCAGTTCCGCACTGCCTCTGGCGACTCTGCGCGCACGATCATGATCAGCGCCAGCGCGCATGTCATCCAGAACACCGGGTCAAAAGAGTTCATGGAAAGAAAGCTGTCGATGCCGAGATATACACCCACCACCAGCACGCCCAGCATGGCCAGCGCCGCCGCCCGGCGTCCGCCGCCCAGCGCCCATACCAGCATCCCCGTCAAAAATACCTTCGCGGCGCCGGCCAGCGCCGAAATCAGCCGCAGCGACCACATGTGGTCATACCCGAACAGCGTCTCTGCCACCCGCGCCTGCAGAGCCACCATCGGAGGCTGATCCACATACCCGAACGCCAGATGCCGCCCGCACATCAGGTAATACAGCTCATCGCGAAAGATGCCGTAACCCGCGCGCTGCGCAATGATATTGGTGACGATATGGATCGCGATCTTGAGCAGCGCGAACGTAAGGCTCAGCCAAAGGATGTTGCCTAGATTGGAATATTTTGGGGAAATGGAGTCTGCGATGGTCGTAGTGGCCATGTGTGGACCATACGTCTAAATGACAGGAAAGTTCCTGGGACCATAAGAAAGAATATTCTTGCTTTAATGCCATATTCTTGCTATTTTATCTGGCAGAGGACTATGCCATGGATCTCTCTTTGAGCGAGAAAGTACGAGCAGTGGCCTTAAGGAAGTACGTGCAGCCTGCAAAAGAGGCGGGCAAGAGCGAGTTCTCGATTGCCGTCAAGGACCTGTTGAAGGACGACCTCGACAAAACCATGTTTCCCGGCAACAGGGTGCCGCTCGTGTGCAGTGCGATCACGACGCGCGGATTTCAACGTGAGAATGGCCTGGAAATTATTGCCATTGACGGCCCAAAGTCGAAGACCAGCCCAACCGTCGTGGTTCACTACCGCATTGCGGCTGAAGGCCAGGCGGAAAGGCTAGAATCGACGCTGCCGGAGACGCCTATCGCTGAAGATTCAGAAGCGCGCGCCTACCGGTTAACAGAGAAGCTGCGGGGCCTGCTAAAAGAAGAGATCGCTGCTTATGGAGGGGCGGAGGGGTTCATGCGTTGGGTTCGTGGACACGATGAGGAAGGCGAATGAGCCGAATCTATTGGGACACGATGCTCTTCATATACCTTCTGGAAGACCATCCGCAGCACATACATAGGGTGCGGCAACTGCTGAAGCAATCGTATGATCGTGGCGATTCTCTTTATTCCAGTTATCTCGGGTTGGGAGAATTGATGGCCGGGGTGCGAAAAACGTCCAGCGCTGCTGACGCTTCTGAGATTCGCGAGACGCTCGGCGAAATGGGTTTTGTCTTCCTGCCGTTCGATGATCGCGCCGTGTTGCCGTTCAGCAGGCTGCGGTCTGTCGAGAAGCTCAAGGTGGGCGACGCGATTCACCTGGCTTGCGCGGCGTCGGCTGGAATCGATCTTTTCCTTACGGGCGATCGACAGCTGCTGAACCGGTATGTTCCAGGGGTGCAGTTCATTGCGGACTTCTACAATCCCGTGCTTTAGGGAAATGCTAGTCTCTATTTCAGTCTTCACTGGCGAGGATGGGGAAGGGCTTGGGGGCTGTCTCTTCCACATGAAAGTGCGCATAGATCATCTCCGCCGTCTTCCTCGGAACCACCGCCGTCAGTGCTTCCAGCCCCGCCTGCTGCACGCTGCGCAGGCTGCCGAAGTGCTCGATCAGCCGCGTCCGCGTGCGCGCTCCCACGCCCGGAATCGTCAGCAGCTCTGAGTCGCGATCCCGCATCTCTCTCCGTTTGCGATGGTAGGTAATAGCAAACCGGTGCGACTCGTCGCGCACGCGCTGAATCAAATGCAACACCGGAGACCGCCGCTCCAGCACCACCGGCTCGTTTTCCTGCCCATACAGATAGATAATCTCTTCGCGCTTCGCAATCGAAGCCAGCGGCTGCGTCGTCAGCCCCAGCTCCTCTAAAGCCTCGGCCGCTGCATGCAGCTGTCCCAGCCCGCCGTCAACGAGAATCAGACTCGGCATCGGCCGCTTCTCTTCGACCATGCGCCGGTAGCGCCGTCCAACCACTTCACGCATCGCGGCGAAGTCATCCACGCCATCTACCGTCTTGATCTGAAACTTGCGGTAGTCCGACTTCTTCATCGCGCTGTCTTCCCACACCACCATCGACGCCACCGTCTCCGCGCCCTGAATATGTGAAATGTCGAAACACTCGATTCTGCGCGGCAGCTCCGGCAGCATCAGCACATCCTGCAGTGCCTCCCGGATCGCCTTCAGCGAAGGCTGCATCACGCGAAAGCGCTGATCGTAGCTCTGTTTCGCGTTCTGCCCGGCCAGATCGACCAGCGACCGCTTTTCCCCGCGCACCGGAACCGCAATCTCCACGCGGTGCCCGCTGCGCTCCGCCAGCAGTGCCGTCAGCACTGCGCGATCCGCAAAGTCCACCGGCAGATACACCATCCGGGGCACGTATTGCTGATCGATATAGAGCTGCTTCAGCAGCGCCGCGAAAAACGCCCCGGCCTCGAACTGCGTCGGCCCCAGCTCGTTCTGTACCGCGACCTCATCCTCCGGCCCTGCGTCCTCCAACAGCAAAGTATCTAAGTCCTCCCAGAAGAACTCCCGCCGATCCACAATCTTGCCGCCGCGCATGTGGAACAGATTCACCGCCAGCATGCCGTTCTCGTAATGGTAGCCAAACACATCCGCATCATCGCTGTCCGCTGAAGCGATTCTCTGCTTCTCCTGCAGCTGGCTGATCGTCACCAGCAGATCGCGATACTTCGCCGCCAGCTCAAACTGCTCTGCCGTCGCCGCTGCCCCCATGCGCTCACCGATCGATTTCGCCAGGTCCGCGCCGCGCCCCTCTAGAAACATCTGCGCATCCCGCACCGCCTCGCGGTAAGCCTCCGGAGTCGTCAGCCCCTCCACGCATGGTCCCAGGCAGCGCTTGATGTAGTACTGCAGACACGGCCGCGGATGGTATCTCGACAGGTCAATCTTGCAGCTCGGCAACAGAAAGTTCCGGTGAATCACCTCCGCGATGCGGTACGCCAGATTCCCCGGAAAATAGGGTCCATAGTACGCCCCGCCATCCTTGCGCAGTCGGCGTGTCACAAACACCTTGGGATAGCGATCCCCCAGAGTCAGCTTCACATAGGGATAGGTTTTGTCGTCGCGCAGCAGAATATTGAAGCGCGGCTTCCGCTGCTTGATCAGGTTATTCTCGAGTGCCAGCGCCTCATGCTCATTGTCGACCAGGATGTAGTCCACATCGACCGCTTCGCGCATCAGCGATCCGGTCTTGGCGTTTGCCTGCGAAGCCTCCAGCAGGTAAGACCGCACCCGCGACCGCAGATTCTTCGCTTTGCCAACGTAGATCACCTCATCGTCGGCGTTTTTATACAGATAGACGCCCGGCCGCGCCGGCAAACTCCGAATTTTCTCCTGTAAATCCATCCAGCCTTTCTTCAGTCTAGCCGTTCGGCCGCCGCAGCAGTGTCCGCAGCATGAATTCCCCGTAACTGCGTAAAAGATACTCGATCCCGCCTATATCATCATTGAGGTACCAGATGAGAAACTCTTCATAAACAATTCAAAGAACAACTCTTACCAAAGTTTCAGGATTTGGCATGGTGGTTGCAGATGTTTCGATAGGAAATCCCGGCGTGTGTCTTCACAAGCCGCTTTCCCCCGTTCCCCGGTGAGGTGCTCAGAAGGCAAAAAAGCAAGCTGGCTGGCCCTTGGCTACCCAGTTAATAAAGCTCGAAACGGAAAAGCTCGAAACGGAGTTCGACACAATATGAAAATTCACATGAAATCTCAAATACATGTCCTTTCCGCAATCTCCGCCTTGGGAGCGTTCTCGCTCCTCCTGACCGTCGGCTGCACAACCAAGAATTACGTTCGCAGCCAGACACAGCCACTTATCCAGCGGACCAATGAGCTGGACGACGCCACTGCGACCAACAACCGCAATATTCGCGACGTCGACCAGCGTGCTCAGCAGGGAATCCAGCAGGCTCAAAAGACTGCGGATACTGCGAACCAGCAGGCGCAAACCGCCAGCCAGTCGGCAACCCAGGCCCACGAGTCTGCTCAGGATGCAATTACCCGTGCCGACTCGCTGAGTAGCGTAGTCGCTAACCTCGATAACTTTAAGCAGGTTGCCGATACGACAGTGAACTTCGGTTTCGATAAAGCGGATCTGACACGCACGGACAGAGCCCACCTCGATGAGTTCGCCACGCATCTCGACGGAGCAACGAACTACATTCTGGAAGTGACTGGCGGTACTGACAACGTTGGTTCGCGCGAGTATAACTACGACCTCAGCCAGCGCCGCGCTCAGGCTGCCGTTCAATATCTGGCTGTGCAGCACAAAGTCCCGGCACGCAGGTTCTATCTGATCGGCATAGGTATGGATCGGGAAGTCGCATCGAACTCAACCTCTGCGGGTCGCGCCCAAAACCGGCGTGTCGAAATTCAGATGCTTTCGAATACGAAGGGAGAGAACGCCACCGCTCCTGCTCAAACCAGCAAGCTTGGGACTCCACAGCAGTAAACATGCGTCAGGAATCAGCCTGAAACACCAAATCGAGGGCGGAGGACCTCCCACTCCGCCCTCATTTTTTGCCCGAATCGGCAGTCCTACTGGCTAACCCTAATGGCTAATGGCTGTTTTACATCGCCATCTGCGCCACATGCGCGGCTCGCACGTCGTGGGCTGTGAACAGGCGCAAAAAGGGAGCATCGCCACACGCCGCCTCCACCGCCGGACGTCCCTTCGCCTCTTCGCGCTCTACCAGGCAGACCGCTGCAATCACCTTCATGCCGGCTTCCTTTGCAGCATCTATGGCGGCGATCGTTGAAGCCCCGGTCGTGCAAACGTCATCCACAATCACCACAGCCGCGCCCTTCTCCAGAAATCCCTCGATCCGCCGCGCCGTTCCATGCGTCTTCTCCGCTTTACGCACCAGAAAGCCATGAATCAGCGGCCCCCCATGATGCTCCAGCGCATGCCACGCACTACCTGTCGCCACATTGGACACAATCGGATCCGCACCCATCGTCAGCCCGCCCACCGCCGCCGGCTTCAGCTTGTGCTCTCTCAGCAGCTCCAGAATCGCCAGCCCCGTCAACCGTCCGCCTTCCGCATGCAGAGTCGTCATACGGCAATCGATGTAGTAGTCGCTCTTCGCGCCGGAAGAAAGCGTGAAATCGCCCAGCTTGAACGATATGCGCGAAAGCAGTTGCAGCAGGGAAGTACGATAGCTTGTAGTCATCACCCAAATTGTATCGGCTCGGAGGATTGAATCGTGGGTAACCCACCTTCGCACAGCTAAGGTGGGTTAGTCACTCTGCCCGCAGAGCAAACATGGGATCCATCCTGGTAGCTTTTCGCGCCGGGATGTAGCAGGCGACCAGAGCGATGGTGATCACCATGAGTCCCACCACTGTGTACGTGAGCGGATCAGCCGGGCTGACCTCGTAGATCAGGCTCGTCAGTACGCGCCCAAGCACCAGCGCAAGAATGACTCCGATTGCCGTGCCTGTCAGGACGAGTTTAGCGGACTGCATGAGAACCAGTCGTAGCACATCAAGACGCTGCGCGCCCAAAGCCATGCGCAGTCCGAATTCCGAGGTTCGCTGGCTGACGGAATACGAGATGACTCCGTACGTGCCGATTGCTGCGAGAAGAATGGCTAGTCCAGCGAACAGCCCCACCAGAACAAATGCGAAGCGCGGGGTTGCAACGGACCCATACACGATTTCGTCCATCCATTGGACATCGGCCACTGCCAGAGCCGGATCGAGCCGCCTTACCTCATTCCTCATGGCATCCGCGAGCGACTCAGGATCGGCGGTGGAGCGAATCGCGAGCGACATATCCGAAAAAGGAAACGGCTGCTGAAGATTGGACCACCAGAAGGCGGGTTCAGCGCTGGAACTGTTAGGTTTATCTTTCACGTCACCCACGACGCCGACAATCGTGAACCAGTCTTTCTCCTTGGGATGGTCGTCGAAGGCGATTCGCTTGCCGACCGTATCCTCCTTAGGCCAGTACAACTCTGCCATTGAGCGGTTGATGATGATCACGTTTCGGGCATTCTGATTGTCAGCCGCGTTAAAAAAACGCCCATGCAGCAGGGGAATGCCAAGGGCGCGGAAGTAGTCGGATGTGGCCACGTGATAACGGGCATGGAATTCGACATGCGGCGGAGGTTGTTTACCCTCAATCGTCCAACCGCCCATATTTTCGTCATAGCCTGTCCACGGCAGATCGCTGCCCGCACCGGCTGCCTGGACACCTGGGATCGAAGCGAGGTTCGTCGTCAGCGTGTCATAGAACCGGGCAACCACCGCACCGGTCTTGTACTCGGCTCCAGGCAGAGAGACGCTCGCGGTAAGTACATGCTCCTCTCGAAAACCCGGATCGAGATGAATGAGATTAAGCAGGCTGCGCAGCATCAGACCGGCTCCGATAAGCAGCACGCAGGCCAGACTTACTTCCGAGACAACCAGCGCGTTGCGCAGGCGGCTCAGGCGTCCACTTCCAGTCGAGGTTCTGCCGCCCTCATGCAAGCCCTGTCGCGGGTCCGTTCGAGAGGCCTGGATTGCGGGAATCAGTCCGAAAAGAATGCCGGTGGCCGCACTGACGAGAAAAGTAAATGCGAATACCGGAGCGTTCACGTGAATTTCGTGTAGCCGGGGAAAGTCGGCAGGCAGCAGAGACACTAGAGCCTTCACGCCGCCCGCGGCAATGCCCAGGCCGAGCGCGCCTCCCATAAAAGCGATGAGCAGGCTTTCCGTAAGCAGTTGGCGGACGAGGCGGGTTCGAGATGCGCCAAGAGTGAGCCGCACCGCGATCTCGCGCCGTCGGGTCGCGGCTCTCGCGAGCAGCAGATTGGCAGCATTGGCGCACGCAATCAGCAGCACCATGCCAACGGCACCGAGCAGGACCAGCAGCATTCGCTGGCTGGCGCCGACAACCTCGCGGTACAGAGGAATGACTAGTACATGCCAATCGGAGTCATTGGGGTGCTCGCGGCCGAGCTGGGTCATAATCGAGTTCATCTCCGACTCTGCCCCCTCGGGTGTGACGCCATCCTTCAGCCTTGCAATGCCTTCGATGTAATGCGATCCGCGCCGTGACGGGTCCCCTTCGAAGGTGAAAGGTGACCAGAGATCGACATCGTCGCCATAGGCGAGTGAGTGGTATTCGTTACCGGGATGCTCAACGCCAGGAGGCATGACGCCCACCACGGTGAATGGCTGCGCGTTCAGGGTGATCTTGCGTCCAACAATGTTGGGAGCGGCATCGAATCGCGAGCGCCAGATGCGATCGCTGAGAATGACCTGCAGACCGTTGCCGGGGAGTTCAGCTTTTTGGTCAAACTCGCGTCCCAGCTGCGGATGCAGGCCCAGGACACGGAAATAGCCGGAGGTGATCCGGAATCCGCGCAGGCTCACGGGTTCGGCTGAGCCGCCGGATAACTGCAAGTCTCCCCTGGTGTAGGCAGCAAGGGAGTCGAAAGACTTGCTGCGCGTCCGATAGTCGAGAAAGTCAAAGGGGTTCAGGGGAAATTTTGGATAGGTAGAGTTGGTAAGAAAGACGCGTACAATCCTCTCCGGCTGCGGATAGGGAAGCGACTTGAGCAGAACGCTCGAGATAACGCTGAAGATGGCGCTGTTCGCCCCGATGCTAAGAGCCAGTGTAAGGATGATGACGACCGCGAAAGATGGATTGCTCCATAACTGCCGGACGGCGTAGCGAAGGTCCTGCAGGGAGGTCTCAATAAATCCGGTGCCATGCGCTTCGCGGCAGTCTTCCTTCACCTGTTCGTGGCCGCCGAAGGCCAGCCGCGCGCGACGCTTCGCTTCCTGGTCGGTCATGCCCTGCTTCCTGTACTTTTCCACTTCATGATCGAAGTGAAAACGGAGCTCCTCGTTCAGTTCGGTTTCTACGGTGCTCCGGCGAAACAGCGAGCGCAGGCGGTAAAGCAGATCGTTCAGCATATGAGGACCTCACACACTCTCCAAAATCTGGGCGACAGCCGTGGTTAGCCGTCGCCAGCTTTCCGTTTCCACTTCAAGCTGCTTCTGCCCGACACGCGTGAGTTCGTAGTATTTCGCCCGGCGATTGTTTTCGGAGATGCCCCATTTGGCTTTGATCCAGCCGCGGCGTTCGAGCCGGTGAAGAGCCGGATACAACGACCCCTGCTGGATTTTGAGGACATCGCTCGACACCTGCTGCACGCGTTCGGAGATGGCCCAGCCGTGCTGCGGCCCCATGGAAAGGGTTCTCAGTATGAGCAGGTCCAACGTGCCCTGCGGAAGATCGATACGTTGAGTGGGCAATGGCCTTCCCTTCTGCTTCTACACGAGTAGTACGTTATTTCCTGTAGAAGTGCAAGGGAAGATTTTCGTGGATTTGACCTTCTGCCGATCAGTCGATTGGCTAACTGGACGTCTTAGCTCAGCTTCTCTAAATGCCGGAACCCGCCGGTCTGCACCAGCACTGCGACAAACAGCGTGAAATTATACGCCGCATGCACGACTACTCCAGCCGCCACCGACTTCGTGCTCAATCGCACAATGCACAGCACCACGCTCACCATTCCAATCAGCACCAAGGGCCCCCACGCGTGCGAAAGCTGTGCTGAATGCATCAACGCAAAGCCGATGCTGGTCAGAAGAATCGAGACAGGAATTCCCGCCCACCGGGCTGTGGCTTCGGAAATGCTGCCCTTTTGTGCCAGCCAGCGAAAACAGTTCACAAGCCCTGGCAGCAGAAATCCCCTGAAGGCCAACTCCTCAAGCATCGGTGCCACCGTTATGCCAAAGACCAGCATCATCCACGCGCCCAACGGAGACTTCATCATGTCCTGCATGATCGGCGGATCCTTTGGCATGGGAAGAAAATTCCCGAACAGGTTGATGCCGAAGCCCGCCGCCAGCCCCAGCAATGCAAACGCCCAAAATCTCCGTTTTGCCGTCTCGCTCTTCCAGTGCACGCCTTCCGCAAATGGCTCGTTCCATAACAGCGAGAAAACCGGAACCACCACCAGCGCTATCAACCCATATGAGAGTGCCTGCACCGGGATACTCAACCGTGCATCATCCGCCGAAAGCCGCATGAGCGACTCGAACCCTCGATGGCCGAAAAGATGCAGATGTGCAATGAGAAAGATTCCCACCACCTGCCCCACTCCCAGCATCACGATTGCGAGCACAAAGAACAGCATCACGTGCCCCAGATTTGGAATCAGCCGGGGAACCATTTGTGGAAATGCAGGCTCATAGGCGCAGTAGAGTTCTGACGGCGTCGAACCCTCTGCGGCAGCTTCTGCCGTCGGCTCATTCCAGGGATGCGTGGAAAAATCCGTTCCTGTTCCAGCTTCCGCCTGCACGGGATTATCTTCCCCGGAGAAATCTCTCTCCGGTTCGAACGTTTCCAGCGAATTTGCGTCCTTGGGTTCCAACTCAGGCGTCATTGCACCCAGTCTTTCTTCGCGCCTTTGCGCCGCTTCGGCCCACTTCCGTTTCCAGTCAGAGAAAACGTCTCAACAGGAGACACACTCGCCCGGCCCTGAGCCGTCTCATAAAATCGTTGCAAAAACTCTCCTGTATGCGAGCTCTTCACGCCCGCAATCTGCTCCGGAGTTCCCTCCGCCACTATCTGCCCGCCATCCTCGCCGCCTTCGGGGCCAAGGTCGATAATCCAGTCCGCATTCCGGACCACATCCAGATTGTGCTCAATGATAATCACTGTATTCCCCAGGTCCGTCAGCCGATGCAGCACTTCCAGCAGCTTGCGCACGTCGTCGAAGTGCAGCCCCGTCGTCGGCTCGTCCAGCAGATACAGCGTCCGCCCCGTCTGCCGCTTGCTCAGCTCGCGCGCCAGCTTCATCCGCTGCGCCTCGCCGCCCGAGAGTGTCGTCGCCGCCTGCCCCAGATGAATATAGCCCAGCCCCACATCCACCAGTGTCTCCAGCCGCTGCCGCACCTGAGGAATATCGGCCAGCACCGGCAGCGCATCCTCAATCGCCAGGTCCAGCACATCAGCAATCGAGTATCCTTTGAACTTCACCGCCAGGGTTTCCTGATTGTAACGACGGCCGTTACATACTTCGCACTGCACATATACATCCGGTAGAAAATTCATCTCGATGCGCCGCTGCCCATCGCCCTGGCATGCCTCGCATCGCCCGCCCGCTACGTTGAATGAAAAGCGTCCTGCCTTATATCCGCGCTCACGTGATTCCGGCAGCATCGCAAACAGGTCGCGAATTGCGGTGAACACGCCCGTATACGTCGCCGGATTCGACCTCGGCGTCCTCCCGATCGGCGACTGGTCGATTCTGATCGCCTTGTCGATCTGCTCGAAGCCGCGAATCTGTTTGTACTCGCCCGGCTCTTCGCGCGAACCGTACAGTTCCTTGGCCAGCGCGCGATAAAGGATGTCGTTCACCAGAGTGCTTTTACCCGAGCCCGAAACCCCGGTCACCACCGTCATCACGCCCAGCGGAAACCTCACCGTCACATCGCGCAGGTTGTGGCTCTTCGCGCCTTCGACTGTAATCCACTTGCCCGTCAGCGCCCGCGGAGTCATCCTGTGCAGAATCGCCGCCTCGCCCGAAAGATACCGCCCGGTCAGCGACCCCGCAGCCTGCATAATCTCCGCCGGAGTGCCCTCGGCTACGACATGCCCGCCCAGCTTGCCCGCGCCGGGTCCCAGGTCCAGCACATAATCGGCATGACGGATCGTCTCCTCGTCGTGCTCCACCACCAGCACCGTATTGCCCAGGTTGCGCAGCGATTCCAGCGCCGTCAGCAGCCGCTGGTTATCCCGCTGATGCAGCCCGATCGACGGCTCATCCAGCACATACAGCACCCCGCGCAGCCGCGACCCGATCTGCGTCGCCAGCCGAATCCGCTGGCCTTCGCCGCCAGACAAGGTAGCCGCATTGCGATCCAGCGACAGATACCCCAGCCCCACGGCTGTTAAAAATTCCAGCCGTTCCACGATCTCCCGCCGCAGCCGCTCCGCAATCAGCGCCTCGCGCGCCGAGAAGGGAATTGCCGCCGCAGCCGTCAGTGCCCGCCCCAGCGGCAGCGCCGTGAAGTCTGCAATCGACATTCCGCCCACCTTTACCGCGAGCGATTCAGGCCGCAGCCGCCGGCCCTTGCATACCGGGCATGTCGAAGCCGACATGTAATTCATCATCCACTCGCGATACGCGTCCGACCGCGATTCTTCCAACGCATCCCTCAGGTAAGCCAGAATCCCATGGAACCCCGTCCTCGGCGCCTCCGCCTTGGGCGGTCCATACAGCAACAACTCCTGCTGCTTCTGCGGCAGCTTCTCAAACGGCTTCTTCAGGTCGATCTTGTACCGTTCTGCCGCCAGCTTGATCAGCTTCAGCAGATACTGCGACGCCGAACCCGGCCCCAGCCCGCCATCCAGGAGTGGCTTCGACCAGTCGCTGATGACCTTCGCTGGATCGTAGTCATAGATGCTCCCCAGCCCATGGCACTCAGGGCAAGCCCCATAAGTGCTGTTGAAGGAGAAGCTCCGCGGCTCGAGCTTCGGCACGTCCAGCCCGCAATCGGGACACGACATCGACGAGGAATAAAGCTGTTCTTCGTTCGCCGTCGCCACCAGCACCAGCCCATTGGCCATCTGCAGCGCCTTCTGTACCGACGACTCCAGCGCTTTCTCGATTCCCGGCTTCAGCACTGCGCGATACACCACTGCCTCAATGGTGTGGTTCTTGCGCTTCTCCAGATCAATGGGTTCCGCGAGGTCACGCAGCTCGCCGTCAACGCGCGCGCGAAATCCCTGCTGGTCGAGTTTGTCCAGTAGATCCTTGAATTCACCCTTGCGCCCGCGCACCACCGGCGCGTAAATGGTCACACGTTCACCCTGCCCGAGCGACAAGATGCGCTCCACGATCTGCTCCGCGCTCTGCCGCGAAATCTGCCGCCCGCAATTGGGACAATGCGGCACGCCCACCGACGCATACAGCAGCCGCAGGTAGTCGTAGATCTCGGTGATCGTGCCCACCGTCGAACGCGGGCTGCGGCTCGTCGTTTTCTGCTCGATCGAAATCGCCGGACTCAGCCCCTCGATCGAATCCACATCCGGCCGTTCGATCTGGTCTAAGAATTGGCGTGCGTATGCCGATAAGGTCTCCACATAGCGCCGCTGTCCTTCGGCATAGATCGTGTCGAAGGCCAGCGAAGACTTGCCCGAACCCGAAAGGCCGGTGACCACAGTCAGAGTGTTCCGCGGAATCTGCACGTTGATGTCGCGCAGGTTGTGCTGTCGCGCACCCCGCACCGAGATGTGTGTGATGGACATTAAATTTTTTGTGAAGAATGCGCGACCGGTGGCATTCCGCTTGCGATCGCGTAATAGACCGGGGACGCTAGGCTCGCACCATTCCCCTTACTGGTATCTTATTCGTCAACAGAAACGATGGTCAATGTGCGGCTTTTTTCTGTAACAATGGCATCGTACAATTCAAGCGCCTTCTCAACATCGGCGCAAAGACGAAACGCAGCAACACTAATGCGACGGCCAGAACCAGAAAAGGATCAGAAACGATATCTGAATGCAGGACGCAATCAACCTACTGATGTTAGTTTGTGCCAGCCTCGCGGCGCTGGCCCTTGGTGTTCTCCTGGCCTACGGCATCTGCCGCATTGCCTTCGCCATCATCCGCCTCCACGCACGCTCCATCGCTGCCCGAACCTCCCAGCCAGAAACGCCCCCACAGACACGGACCGAACCCCAGACCGCCAGCCCTTAATTACACCGGTCTATTAAAACCGTTCTGCTTCGCCGCTATAAATTGCTGATTCTAAAAGTGACGAAAGTGCTAAATGCCAGAATCCAAAATGCCGGATCGATCGTATGTCGGCACGTGGGGGTTCAATTATTACGCCTACTCGAATAACCTCGATCGCGGGGGCTAGGGCTCCATCGGCGCCGACTTATCAGCTCGATCCCACGTCTCACCTCACCTTGGCC
>DATAQX010000134.1:0-4896 GCA_036264455.1 Silvibacterium sp.
CTCAAAAAAAACCGCTGTCCAGTTCACATCATCCTGGTTCGGACCTGAAGCCACCAGCTTCAGATCCAGCCCATAACTCGGAACCCATGACTGGAACCGGCGATACTCAGACGCATACTGCTCAGGAGTAAAGTTTCCGCCACAGCCCCAGCTTTCATTTCCAATTCCCCAATACTGCACGTTATAGGGCTCCCTGGTACCACCAATTGCGCGCATATCGGCGAACGTAGTGCTGCCGGCCGGCGAGTTGCAATACTCCACCCATTGATCGAAAACCGCTGCAGGCAGGCTGCGAAGATTCGCCGCTATGTAAGGCTGCGCGCCAGAGAGCCTGCAGAGCCGCGCAAAATCATCCGTGCCGAACTGGTTCGGGTCGAACTTTACAGGCGAATTATTCGGCAGCTTCGCCGCATGCGGTTCATCTACCCAGAAGTCCGTCCTCCTGGGGCGCTTCTCGCGCGGACCGATGCCGTCGCGCCAGTCGTAGGAGTCGGCAAAGCAGCCGCCCGGCCAACGAATCACCGGAGCCTGAATCGCCTTGAGCCCCTCAACGAGCGCGTTGCGAATCCCGTCCGTATTTGGAATCTTCGAGTTTTCGCCAACCCATACTCCGTCATAGATAACGCCGCCCAGATGTTCGATAAAGTGCCCGAAAATGCCGGGCGCAACAGTGGCAATTCGCTCGTCGAGCAGAATCTCAACATGAGCATCGCTCGCAGCGGCAAGGCTGTATTGGCGGGAAAAGAGCGTGGCCGCTCCGGTGAGGGCGCTGGCCTTCAGGAATTCACGTCGTTGCATGCCGATCCTTGAGAAAACGGGCAGGGTTTGATTTTTTGGATGTGCCTGCGTGCGAGCATCAGAAAACATTTACCCGGGAGACGTCAAGCCTTGCTTTTGCACCCAACCCACGGCGAATTGGGGCCCCTACAGGCCTGCTGTCACAGCCGTTTCGCGCAGGGAGACAACACCCTGCCACATCGCCTTCGCTGCAATCTTGCGATCGGAATAGATTCGGGCTTCATCATCGAAGGTGACTTTCGCTTCCACTCGATCACGCCCAAGCGCATCGAGGAGATGAGGCAAAAAGGTGATCTCTCCGTAATAGCAAAGGTCTGTTTCGACGCCGTCGGCGAGCGAATAAGCAATGGCAGCGGGAAGGATGGGGCTGCGAGTAACAATAGCCGGCTGCAGCAGCGCAGTGCGAAAGGGAAGTACGGTCTTGCCGTCGCCGCTTGTGCCTTCTGGGAACAGAACGACCGGAACGCCCAGCGTCAGAGCACCGGCAATCCTGCCTGCCGGCTCGTCAACGCCATGCGTGCGGCGACGCTCGACGAAGATGGTCCCCCCACACCGGGCCAATACTCCAAAGAGCGGCCAGGAAAGCACCTCCGACTTGGACACGAAGATGCATGGCATGAGCGACGCGTAGAACAGGATGTCCAGATAGCTCAGATGGTTCGACACGACAAGGCCGCTTGTGGGCAGAGAGCCGGAAGCGGATGCGCTCATCGACAATCGACGCACAATAGTTTTACAGGCTGAGTGAAGCCAGTCCGCTCGCTGTCTCAGGCTCAAGGCTCTTCCATGCCTGAGTCGCAGGATAGCGAAGCGCACCAGAACATCGAAGAGGCTGGAGACGAGTATGAGCCCTTGCAGGACGCCTTTCGCGGTTTTTCGGATTCGAAGCGGCCTCATCCGCAATGCATTATGGGTGCTCGCGGGACGAGCCAGACGGGTGTCTGTACTCTCTTGAAAGCTAAAGGTCGGAATGCGATGGCTCCTGATGTGGATCAATCAGAAAGCGGCTCCTGGCAGCCGGAGTAAGTTGCGCGAGGTCCAACATGGTCAGGAAATCGATGGTGCCGAACTCGCGATCCCACGCAGGCGCACCGCAAATCCTGGCTCCCACCGCAATGTAGGTCTTTATCAGCTTCGGTATCTTCACTTCGCACTCGGAGTTGGGTGTCGCAGGCGGCAACTCATAGCACGCCAGGGGCCCGGTGCGGAACTCGGGAATAGTCAGAAACGCCGATAGCTGCTTATACATACTCCAGCCGGTTTCCGGGTCCTGAGAATTCAGTGAAGAGCAGCCAATGAGATAGCGCAGGCCGTAGAACTTCGAATACTGTGCGATGCCCCGCCACAGCAGCGTAAGAACTTCACTCGACCGATGATCCCGTTCAATCGATGCGCGGCCCAGTTCCAGCACTTCATTCCGAATCGGCTCATACGGCGCGAAGTCGAATTCCTGCGCGCTGTAGTAGCCCAGATTGCGTGCCGCTGTGATTCCTGATTGCATCCGGTAGGTCCCGACTATTTCGTTCCGCGCACGGTCCTCGACAATCAGGTGATCGCAAAACAGATCGAACTGGTCCTGATCCATCCCCGTCGAGTACGAAGAAATCAACCCTTCGCCTAGTTCGATATTGAAGACTTTGAATCGCAGCCGGCAGGCCGCCTCGCGCTCGGCAAGCGACTGCGCCAGGCGAATTTGATATTTCCCCAGATCGATCGCAATCCAAGGTCTGAGCGCGGATTGCGGAATGACTGCTGGTTGAGGGTGAGGTCGGCCCGCCGTTTGTATCTCGTATGACCTAGCTGCGGCAAGCGCTAACTTGCGCGGTTTCAAATGGCCATAAGGGGTGAACATGGCGCTATCATGCGACGTATCACTTGAAATGAATCTTAACGTTTCGAGAAATCCAGGCGAATTCTTGAAGAATGAACCCGTTGAGGGACGGGTTATTGCACGGTAACAATTGGCTTAGGTATCTTTGTTTGCACTAAATCAGGCATCCATAAGCAGAACCTTTCTGCGTATTGATAAGATATTCACACTGTTCCCCGTGTTTGTTTTGCAAATGAAGTCAAAAATAGAAGGGTAATAATAAAAATGAGTCGTGAACAAATCATTGCTGCTATCGATGAGGAGATCGGTAGACTTCACCAGGTGCGTAAGTTGTTGCAAAGTTCGAGCGGATACCTGACCACAACCGGTTCGGCCGCAAAGACCCGTAAGGAGCGCGTGCTAAGCCCCGAAGCACGCCAGCGCATCTCAGCGGCGCAAAAGCGCCGTTGGGCCAAGCAGAAGAAAGAGACTGCGGCGACCAAGAAATAGAAATCATGCTGAAAGTTAAACTGCTCCATGCGGACGCTCAGCTCCCAACTGTCGCCCATGCGGGCAGCGATCTGGGTTTCGACCTCTATTCGATCGAGGACGTGGTGCTGCTGCCCGGCATCCCCGTCAAAGTAAGAACGGGAATAGCGGTCGAAGGCCCGCCACACTGGGGATTCGTGCTCGGCGACCGGTCGTCGATGGCTGCCAAAGGCGTGACTTACGCTGGAGGTCGCATCGATGCAGGCTATCGAGGCGAGATCCTGGTTTGCCTGGTAAACATCAACCAGCCTTTATACTCCGTCCGCGTCCTTCGAGACGGGGCTGGAGTGATTGCGGATGTGACGCTCGAGTGTACGGATGCGAGCGTCCATATCCACAAGGGCGACAAGATCGCGCAGATGTCGCCATTCGAGTCCAGGACCGCGCTGCAGGTGGTTCTCGTCGAGGAGTTGTCGGCAAGCGATCGGGGCGGCAGGGGCTTCGGGTCTACCGGTCGTTAGGGTCTGTTAACAGGCCTGGTACGGATTGGCACCGGCGCGGCTACTTGCGCAGGTACGCATCCGTCCCGGCGATCCAATCGGCGCGCGGAGGCGTAAAAACATCCAGGTCGATGGTGTCTTCCAGGGCATCAACCCTGTGGGACAGGTGGGGCGGGATCACCAGCACTTCTCCCGAGCGAACGATAATTACTCGCCCGTCGCCAAGAGCGAACCGGAGCGCGCCTTCAAGAACATAGGTGATCTGCTCGTTTGCGTGGCTGTGCTCGGGAACAACGCAACCCTTGCGCAGCAGGAGTCGTGCCAGCATCCCTTGCTCTCCATGAACAAACTGCCGCTCAAGCAGGGGATTCAGATGCTCTACGGGTATCTCAGCGAAGCTGGCGTACTTCAATGCGTCGGATGCCACAGTGGTGTTCCTCCGTCTACCTCTAAGGTAGTTTCTCCAATTGTTATCGTCCTTGATATAAGAGCGCCAGTGGCCTTTTCCTGAGAAAAAGCCACCTGAAGGAGATCGAGTTCCTGGCACACTTATTGGAGAAATGCTATCGCTTTCTCAGAGAATCACGGTTTTGTTGCCAGAATCAGCGGGGATGGTCCGGGCGAATCGAGCGTTCGCGCGTTCACAAAGCCTGCATCAGCCAGCCATTCGCCGATCTCCTCGAAGCTCCAGGTGCCTCCCTCGTCCGTGTTCACCAGCATATTGACCGCAAAAATGAGCCCGTTCAGTGGTCCTGTGCGCTCCTTATTTACGAGAAATTCAGCAATCGCGATCGTCCCTCCAGAGGCCAGCGCCTCGAATGTCTTTGCCAGCAGAGCCCGGCTGCGCGCTTTGCCTTCGCTGTGAAGGATGTGTCCCAGCGTTGCAATCTGGTGTCCGGAGCCAAAGTCAGCCGATAGCAAATCGCCGCCGACGAAGTTGAAGCGATCGTCCACGCCAAAGCGTGCGGTCGTCTTCTTCGTGAGGGGAAGCACCTCGGGCCAATCCACCGCTGTCACCTTCACCTGCGGCGAGCTTTGAGCCAGCGCAATTCCCCATACTCCTGAACCAGCAGCCAAATCGAGTACGCTTACCGCACCCACGCCATTGTTAAGATTGAGGGACGCGGCCAGGGTTTTCGCCGCCGGGTAGCTCATCGGGAAAATATCCAGCACCAACTGCTCGAAAAATGCCCCGCCGGCCTCTTCCTGGTTGACTGCCGTCAACGGTTTGCCTGTCTTCACGATTTCGTTCAGGCTGAGCCACTTTGGAATCAGCTGCTCGCTGGTATGGAGAATCAT
>DATAQX010000161.1:0-3351 GCA_036264455.1 Silvibacterium sp.
TAAACTTCCGGCGACCTTGCGCCGCTCGCTGACCTGGGATCGCGGGTTGGAGATGGCCAAGCACAAGGAGTTTACGGTAGCCACGAATGTGCAGGTCTACTTCTGCGATCCACAAAGCCCCTGGCAACGTGGAACGAACGAAAATACAAATCTGCTCCTGCGACAATACTTCCCACGAGGAACCGACCTGTCCGCCATCTCTCAAGAGCAGCTCGACCAAGTCGAGCTGCTCTTGAACCAACGCCCAAGAAAAACCCTAGGATTCCAAACTCCGGCGAGTAAACTCCAAGCAAGTGTTGCGTCGACCATCTGAACCGGCAGCGTTTACCAGGAGTTGAGAAAAGCACTGCTCAGCACACACTTCCGGTTTGCCGACGATACACCTAGCGACACCGGCTCGGGTTCGAGTGCTTCCCACAGGAGTGAACACGCCTGGAACAATGTTTCCTAATCCCCGAACGAGAGGCATCTGCCTTGTCGCGACACCGGGAAGGTGTGGCTGCTTGTCCTATTTCGCCTTTTGCCGTTCAGTTAAGAGTGAGGATCCTTTTTGCGGCGCGTTTGAAAAGGTTTGATAAGGCCATGAAGACCTCAGACGAATCAGCCATGCCGTGATCTCACGACACGGCGCTCAGTTTCTATCGTGAGCCCACTGGCATGTGCCCGACGTGCAGACCTTCAAACAGTGGCACGGCTAGGCTCGTACCCGCGTCCTCCACGGCGTGCATGATGTCGAGCAACAACTCCTGCTGGATACCCAGGAACGCGTCAAAGTCCGACGTCAAAACGTAGGCAAACACCTCGATGTCCAATGAATACTCGCCGATGCCGGTAAAGCGGACCGGGATGCTTCCGACCTCGACTTTCGTGTGGTGCTGCAAAATATCCTGCACTTCCGAAAGCACCTGCCGCAGCTGGTCCAATGTGGTATTACGGCGAAGTCGAAGCGTCTGGTGAAACCAGATTTTGTCGCGGGCGCTGAAGTTCTCCAGCTCCATCGACGAGAATTGCCCGTTGGGGACGCTGACGATGGTTCGATCCAGCGTTCGGATTCGCGTGGAGCGAAGACCGATATGCGTGACCGTTCCCACGCGGTTGCCGAATCGGCAGAAGTCACCTACCAGCACGGGGCGGTCGCCAATCACTGAAATCCCGCCGAAAAGGTTCTCGATGGTCTTCTGTGCGGCCAAAGCAATGGCCAACCCGCCGACTCCCAGCCCCGCCAAAAGTGTTGTCGTGTTGTAGCCCCATGCGCTCAGCAAAGCAAGCACTGCGATCAGGTACAAAAACATCTTGAAGATCTGCTGGCCCAGAGGCAGCACCGAGTAGGTCATCGCTCGTATGCGCGGATCGAGCCGGTTCCGCCATCGTTCGGCCACAATGTCGGTAACCACCGCTCCCGCCCAGGCCACCGCAAGGAAGAACCCCAATGCAACAGCCCGCTCGATGTATAAGCGCACGATTGCAGACGGAGGCACCATTGCCAGCACAATGCGAAAGATGGTCGTTGTCAGGATGAGCCGCAGCGGTCCGAGCACGGCGTCTGCATGGACGGTCTTAAGAATTGCAATTCGGCCAATGAGCGCCGCCAAAGCTCGGGCAATGAATCGCGAAGCGGTCCAGATTAGCAACCCACTCGCTAGCAGCGCGATCCACCTCCACAATGGGGTGTTGAGGACCTCATGCATTACCAGGACTTGCGGCAGCTTCTTTTCGATCGAAGTCTCATTCAGGATTTGGTGGGCCTTGGGAATCAGGGCTACACTGTCGGCTGAAACTAGCCAGACCTTAAGCCCACGGCTCACCTCCGCTCGTTCAAGCTGTAGTTGCAGGGTCTGGCCACCCACCTCCATTGTAAGCAGGTGTTGCCGTGTCGCCGGCAGCCCGCGTCCCGTGTCCCCCTCGGCGCTTCGGCTCAAAGTGGCAATGTCAAATGGCGTGTCATCGAGCAAGTCCTCCAGTTGTCGGGCAAGGTCAGAGCCGCCCTTATCTCGGTCGGCTTTTGGCAACTGGCGCAGATCGAGGTAGTGCGCCGCCTTCGCATACTGGCGGGCATGGCAGGCCTCGAGAAACTGCATAATTGCGTCCTGGGGTGAGGTGCGCCCGAGGGGATCAAGAGGCGCTGGCGCGTTGTTCTGTGCCCACAACGCTGTCACAGTGAACAGTGCTATGCCAACCCCGGCAACGAACCACGCAGCGGTTCGTTTTAGCGCCGCTCTAGCGATTTTACGTTCATAGTTTTGCCACTTCCGCGACGTATGGAACAGCATCCCTCCGTCACCTCCGATGGGGTATTTGCACGCTCCGCGCCATCTTTACAACTAATTGAACGAAGACCGTCGCGCCCTCTCGGGCGAACAGCCGGGCGGACGCGCGGCCCATGCCTCCGTAGCCGCCGGTGATCAACGCGACCTTGCTCTCCAGCCTCACGACGCAGCCTCCCACACCATCACGCGTGCGGCTTGCGACACCGCACCAACGTCTGCCACCGTCGGCGCCAATCGCGGCCCCTCTCCTCGGGTCGAAGGACCGGTGGTCGATCTTCCAAGTTAGAAGGTTCGGTAGAGCAAAGGCACTGGCAGGAATGACAGCTTCAACCTTCCCAGGTCAGCAGTTCGTTCGCTTTTCTTGATGCATCGGTGCGTAAGTCCTGATAAGAGCAAACCGGAGAAGTTCCACCTAGTACTTGACCTTACCGGTTACGGCGTTAATCAGGACCTGCCCCGCGTTCTGCCCTGAAAGGCACACGAACGCGAACAACGGTTCCAGCCAGAGGTTTCGACTCAATCACAATGGTCCCACCGACCAGCCGAACTCGTTCCTGCATGCTCGTAAGGCCCAGCCCTCGTTTTTGCCTTGCAGCTTCGATGTCGAATCCTTTGCCTGAATCACATACGATAAGGTGAATTTCACCTGATTTAACCGCCAGTTGCACTTCAATTCGTTTCACCCCACTGTGTTTGGCGGCATTGTGCAGAGCTTCCTGCAGAACTCGGAAGAGACAAAGGGAGATTTCCTGCCGCAGTGACGGCACATCAGCACTTTTGAAACCGATCTCCAGTTTATGCTGCTTGCCGTATTCTTCGCACCAGCCTCTCATACCTGATACGAGGCCCAGGAGTTCCATGTTTCGGGAGTGCAACTTGTGCGACAAGAAGTGAATACCCTTCGCTATATCTGACGTCATTTGTTTCAATTCCTGCATACTGTTCCGAACTTCGACGGGCAAATCACTTTCGTCTTTAAGCTGGCCCAGTGCAATGGCCAACATAGCGACACGCTGGGCGACGTCGTCGTGAAGTTCCCTGCCGATGCGCGAGCGTTCTTGCTCCTGCGCTTCAACTAATTTTC
>DATAQX010000176.1:0-8765 GCA_036264455.1 Silvibacterium sp.
CTAGTCGGCGCCGAGCTCGAACGTCAGATATTCCGGCGCGAGGGCCCGGAGGAAGTCCGTCGAATCGAACGTCTCGCCCGGCGCAAGAGCACCGTTGCCGCAAGCTCGCCCGTCGAGAATCCGCTCGACGGCTTCGACGACGAGTGGCGCGGTGAAGGCATAGATGTCGCGTCCCTGCGCAATCGCCCGGCGGATACTGCTTCCCTTCCGAACAACAACCTCGACCAGGAAGGTCTGCGCCGATCGGCCGCTTTCGTCGGCTGCAATCGGTGGCGGGGTGGTGGAATCGCGAAGATCGCGAAGCGGCGCGTTGTTGAGGTAAGTGCGAAGGCGTGCCACTCGTAAGTGGCGGTCGATGACCGGAACTTCTGAGAACGGGATCTCACTGACATCCTGGCGCCCAAATGGCTCAGGGAAATCCCAAAACGTTTGCGATGCGGGCTGCGCCAGTGGCACGAATTTTCCGTCTTCAATGACCAGCCGACGGGCCGTGTTTCGCTGACCAGTAATCCGCGTGCCCTGCGTCGGATGCCAGCTGTCCAGCGCAATACCGAGACGGATCTCATCAGCTGAATCCCAGTTGCCCATAGCGGCTGTGGCCAGAAGATCAGCAAAACCGCCATAGAAGCCCATGGCCGGAATGACGACTACGCCGGCCTCCGTTGCGGCGTCAGCGAATCTGTCGAATGTGGCCTGTGCGCTCGACTGCTCGGCCGTGACGTCGAGATAGTGGATGCGGGCGCGCAAGGCCGCCGCCGTCACTGCGTCGGCCGTGTCCAGAAACGGGCCAGCGCAGTTGATGACTGCGGCAGCGCCGGCAAGAGAGCGGTCGAGGGAAGCAGGGTCGTCGATGGAGGCGGTCCTGATCTGGACGTCACTCTTCGGAAATCCTGATTCTGCCATTTTCGCGCTATCGCGACCGATGGCTAATGGCGCGAAACCGCGGCGCAGCAGCTGGGCGACCACGAAACGCCCCGTGTGTCCTGACGCGCCGAAGACTGCGATGGCCCGGCCATGTCCTGATATTTCAGATTGATTCATCATTTCTCCTTACGCTACAGACCTGTCTGTCTCCTGTACAATACAGACAGGTCTGTAGCGAGTCAAGCTCAGCCTTGTTATAAATCCGCTCTGGAGGTTGCAGAATGCCAGGAAGTCCCAGGAGCGCCAACGTTGGTGAAGCGCACGGCAACTCAGCCGAGATGAGGGAGCGGATTCTCCGGACGGCTTCGGCGCTCTTCTATCACCGGGGCGTGCGGGCCGTCGGCGTTGACCTCGTGATCGAAGAGGCCGGGGTCGCCAAGACGAGCCTCTACCGCCACTTCCGCACGAAGGACGACCTTATCGCAGCATTCCTCGAGCGCGAAGACGAGGACTTCTGGAACTGCTGGAACGGCGTCACAGAGCTTTACAAGACCGGACCTGACGCAAAGGCCAATGCTGTCGCCGAACTGGAAGCGCACCTCGATTGGATCGGCGAGCGGGTGGGACGGCCAAACTATCGCGGGTGCCCACAACTCAACGTCGCAGCGGAATTTCCGGACTCAGACCACCCCGCCCGCAGAGTAGCCTCAGCTCACAAGCAGGAACTTCGACGGCGCCTCAAGGGGATCGCCGAGCGACTACGCGTCAAACGCCCAGACGAACTGGCTGGACAGTTGTCGCTGCTCATCAACGGAGCTTTCGTGAGTTCGCAGGTCCTTTCTGCTGGCGAGGCAGGTCCACTTCTACGGGCCACCGCACGTGCTCTGATTGCTGCTGCTCGTAAGCAATAGGTCGAGTCTCCCTTATGGCTGGCCTACAGACCCCCCTGTCAATGCTTAGCCCTGCACCTCACGATGCATAACGCGTCATCTCTTACGGTATTGGTCGTCAGTGACCTGTTCCATCCAATCGACGACTTTTCCGTCGAGCTTTTCCTGAATGGCGATGTGCGTCATGGCCGTCGTTGGTGTGGCCCCGTGCCAGTGCTTCTCACCCGGCAGAAACCAGACCACATCCCCCGGCCGGATCTCTTCGATCGGGCCGCCTTCGTGCTGAGCCCAGCCGCACCCCGCGGTCACGATAAGAGTCTGACCGAGCGGATGCGTATGCCATGCAGTCCGTGCCTCCGGCTCGAATGTGACGCTGGCACCCTGAACAAATGCCGGATCAGGCGCCTGAAACAGCGGATCGATTCGCACAGTGCCTGTGAACCACTCAGAGGGCCCTTTTGCGGAAGGTTGTGTGCCAACTCTTTTGATTTCCATGTGCTCCATCCCTCACTCAATGTCTGTTGTCTTTCGATTTCTTACGTTGTACTCGCGGAGCGTGATCGATGATCATGTGTTGGTCTACAGCGGCATTATCTTAACTGTTGCGGAGCGGGCGCGGGCGCCGATCATCGGCTTGAGGTATGGGCTGCTCTGGTACTTCGCCCGGTAGGCGTCGTCGATGGGACCATTGATGGGTCCGTCTACCGGCTCGAAGGTTACCTCCTTAGTCATACCAGCGGCGATGATCCGCCCCGCCTTCTGCCGCATCGCGGACTGATACCAACGAGAGTTCTGCCCGTTGTAGCCGCGCACGTAGAGGACATCGTCGACGGCGACGGACCAAATCCATGTCGGGGTGCCGTATGTCACACCGTCCTCACGGAACGGTGAAATGTGCAGGTCATCAGCGTCAGCGATCCTGCGAAGTTCGTCTTTCGGCCATTTACTCATTGTGGATTCCTTGAAGTCGGTCAGTAATGCTCCCACACAACCGACCAGTGTTCGTCGCGTTTGCGCGCGCGCCTGCCGCTAGACGCCGGTCATCTTCTCGATATGTTCGGGATAGCGATCACCCTCTACCTTGATCTTCGAGGCGGCGCTGTCGATATCGCGCAGGTCATCGGCCGAGAGTTCGATGGCAACTGCGCCGGTATTCTCATCCAGGCGAGACAGCTTGGTCGTGCCCGGGATGGGAACAATCCACGGCCTCTGGGCAAGCAGCCAGGCGAGAGCGATCTGGGCAGGTGTTGCCCCCTTCCGCTTGCCGATGTTGGTGAGCAGATCGACGACAGCCTGGTTGGCCTTGCGAGCCTCGGGCGTGAAGCGAGGCAGCGTGTTGCGGAAATCTCCCTTGCTGAGCTCGGTCTTGTTGTCCATCTTGCCTGTCAGGAAGCCCTTGCCCAGCGGGCTATAAGGGACGAAGCCGATCCCGAGCTCCTCGAGAGCTGGGATTATCTCCTGTTCCGGGCGTCTCCACCACAACGAGTACTCGCTTTGGAGTGCCGTGACGGGCTGGACGGCGTGTGCGCGCCGAATGGTCCTGGCTGCTGCCTCCGACATGCCGAAGTGCTTTACCTTGCCTTCCTGAATCAGCTCCTTGACCGTGCCCGCGACGTCTTCAATTGGCACGTCGGGGTCAACGCGGTGTTGATAGAACAGATCGATCACGTCGGTCCTGAGCCGTTTGAGCGAGTCCTCGGCGACCTGCCTGATGCGCTCAGGGCGGCTGTTCAAGCCTTGCCATCCTGGACTTCCGTCGGGATTGAGATTGAAGCCGAATTTGGTGGCAATCACCACCCGATCGCGAAGGGGAGCGAGCGCCTCACCGACGAGTTCCTCGTTCGTGAAGGGGCCATAGACCTCCGCCGTATCGAAAAAAGTGATGCCTCGCTCGACGGCCGTGCGCAGAAGAGAGATCATCTCCTGCTTGTCTGGAAACGGCGGAGCATAGGAAAAGCTCATTCCCATGCAACCGAGCCCGAGTGCCGAGACTTCCAGATTGCTTTTTCCTAGTTTGCGTTTTTGCATTGATTCACCTCTAAGATTCAGGGCCAAACCGGGAGCGGCCGCCACTCCCGGCTCACAATCCAAAGAGTACGTAAGCGGATTGCTGGAGCGGTATCCTGATCCTTCCCATTTATTGCCTATTCCTGCCGAACTATAGATTTTCGTGCAAGTCACAGTGGATTCGGCGGTACGCTGAATTGGAAGGTGCATTGGGGGTGCAGGTGGCGAGACCCAAGAATACGAGCGGAGAACGAACGTCGCGAGTCGTTGAGATGCGGACAGAGTTGGGCCGCAAGATCGTTGATCGTGCCACTGCAGAGGGAGACTCGTTCACTGAAATACCCGCTCTGAGACTCTACCGCCGCTCCGCACCTACCGCTTGCGCATCGGCTGCATACGAACCCAGTCTGGTTGTCTTCGTGCAGGGGCGGAAGCGAATCAACGTTGGCAAGACGACTTATGTGACCGACGGGTCGAACTTCCTGCTCACCTCTGTCGATTTGCCGGTCGTCAGCCAGGTGATCACGGCGACCGAAAAGGAACCGATACTGGGTCTGGTGCTGAAACTCGACATGACGGAGGTGCGAAGGATTCTCAGCCAGCAGGAGTTTCATTTGCGCGAGGAATCTTCTGACGCACGCGGCATGGCGATCGGTGTTACGTCGGTCGAACTCCTGGACGCATGTTCCCGGCTCGTCGACCTTCTGGATTCGCCGCAGGACATTCCATTTCTCAGCACGTTGATTCAACGTGAAATCATCTACCGGTTGCTTCGGAGTCCGCAGGGAAAGCATCTCCGCGCAATCGCCACGCTGGGAGAGCAGAGCCACCGGACGGCCAAGGCGGTCGAGTGGCTGAGGATGAACTACGCGAAGCCGTTGCGCGTCGAGGAACTCGCGACTATGGCGCGGATGGGCGTATCGACGTTGCACCATCAATTCCGTTCTCTGACCGCGATGAGCCCTCTTCAATACCAGAAGCAGCTTCGATTGCATGTCGCCAGAGAGCGCATGCTCACGGAAGGTCTCGATGCCGCAAGCGCGGCCTTCGAAGTCGGCTATGAAAGTGCCAGCCAATTCAATCGGGAGTACAGCCGATTCTTCGGCCAACCACCGATGCGCGATATCAAAGAGCGCCGGCTAGCCAGCCCCATAACAGCCCGGGGCTGACGACGACCCGCTTAACCGCGGAATACTTCAGGCGCCCAGATACATCACGTGGACATAGGTGCCGAGACGGACATTGTAGGCCAGGTACCAGCCGGGGTGGTCGGGATCTTCGTAGATCACAATGTCATCGGAGTCCCAGAGCCAGCCGTCAACGTAAGCCAGATCAAAAGGGGCGACACTGAAGTAGTATCCACCGAACCAGAAGCGACTGGGGCCGCCCCCGGCAAGGCGCCACCGGTGTCCAGGCCCAAAGCCGCCGGTAAAGTGCCCGTGCTCCCAGGGATGGTCCAGATGATAGTGAGCATCATTCCGTCCTGTATCATGCCCGACCCATGTGCCGTTTGCGTGGACATGCGGAGCGTTGGGGTGTCCTGGGTGATCGACGAAGTTACGGTTAGGCTCCGTATGAGGCGTGCCATGATAAGGGGCGGGGCCATGTGCGGGAGGATGGCCGACCCCTGCAGGATGACCGCCGCCCCCAGCGTGGCTTTCTCCAGCAGGCCTTTGCGCCCATGCCGGAAGTGAGATGAGCAGCAATACCGCAAGCAACCCGAATAGCTTTTTCATACGTCCCTCCAAAATGAACACGTTGCATCTGACGCACGTAAGGCCTAAAAAGTTGGCCGAACGAAAGCGCCGGAGGAACAGCTTAGTTCCGCCGACGCGCCACTTCGTCATACAGGGCCGCATACTCGGCGGCCGGCTTCTTCCAGGAGTAATCCTGGGCCATGCCGTTGCGGATAATCGTCGTCCAGGCGTCCTTGTCGTTGTGAAAGACGGCGAGTGCGCGATCGATCGCGGCGAGAAAGTCTTCCGGTTTGTATCCCGAGAACTTAAATCCCGTTCCCGTATGCGTCTCCGGGCTCCATTCTTCGACCGTATCGTCGAGGCCGCCGGTGGCACGGACGACGGGCACGGTTCCGTATTTGAGGCTGTACAGCTGATTCAGCCCACTGGGTTCGTAGCGCGAAGGCATCAGGAAAATGTCCGATCCTGCCTCGACCTTGTGCGCCAGCACCTCATCGAACGCAATGCGAACCGAGATCTTGTCCGGGAAACGATCCTGCAATGTGCGGAAGATTCCTTCGTAATAAGGTTCGCCCGTGCCGAGTGCGATCAGAAAGACATCCTCGGTGAGCAGACGGTCGGCGATCTGGGCGATGAGGTCGAATCCCTTCATGGTCGCGAAGCGTGACACGATGCCCAACACCGGTGTCTCGTCCGAGATATGCTGGCAGCCAAAGGCGTGCAGCAGATCACGGCGGCATTCGGCCTTGCCCGCGAGATTCTCCGGAGTGTAATGCGCGGCGATATTGTGGTCGTTGGCGGGGTTCCACCGGGTGTAGTCCACCCCGTTCAGGATGCCGCGTAGATCAGAGGCGCGCTTGCGCAGGGCGCTGTCGAGCCCATTACCGAACTCAGGCGTCTGGATCTCCTCGGCGTACTTGCGGCTGACGGTGGTGATGGCGTCCGAGTAGACGATGCCTCCCTTCAGGAAGTTGAAGGTGTCGTATTGCTCCAGGCGATCCATCGTGAAGAGGTCCCAGGGCAGCAGCAGGCGTTCTGTGGTCTGCGGGGGAAACCACCCCTGATAGCCGGCGTTGTGGATGGTGAGGACGGTTCCGGCGTTGCGCAGAGCAGGGTCGAAATAGTAGACGGTGCGCAGGTATACGGGGATCATGGACGTCTGCCAGTCGTGGACATGGAAGACGTCCGGTACGCCGAGTTGCTTGGCGGCTTCAAGGGTCGCGCGGCAGAAGAGACCGAAACGCTCCCAGTTGTCCGCGTAGTCCCCGGTCTGAGTGCCGTAGAGCGATTCGCGGTCGAAGAACTCCGGGCAATCGACGAAGTGGAACTGCACCCCATCGTGGATTCCACCGTCAAGGATGGCCACAAAGCGGTTGTAGTACTGGAACGGGATGGTCAGGCTGCGGATGAGCGGCTTCTTCTCCGGGACGCGCTCGCGGACCTGTGCGTAGTAAGGCAGATAAACCGTCACGCGATGACCGAGACGCACGATCTCGCGCGGCAGGGCGCCGACGACGTCGGCTAAGCCTCCGGTTTTAACATAAGGAACGCATTCCGAGGCGGCGAAGACAACGTGCATGGCGATCAGACTCCAGTGTTCGTCTTTATGATGCAGAGAGAGCAGTTAAGTCGCGTGGGGCCAGAGTAAGTCTATCTTGGCTTCCGGCATGCGGCAACGCGAGGTGAAGAAGTCTGAAACACAAGCCCAAACTGGGGCAGAATTTTCTGGTCGATCCTGCGGCCTGCGTGGCCATTGCCGATTCGCTGGGTGATGTAGCGGGGCGGACGGTAGTCGAGATCGGACCGGGCAAGGGCGCGATCACGGAGATTCTCAGCCGGCGCTCGGGGCGGCTAATGGCCATCGAGCTCGACCGCGAGCTCGCGCCGCGGTTGAGGGCGCAGTTTGCGGATACGCCATCGATCGAGATCATCGAGGCCGATGTTCTCACCGTCGATCTCGCTGCACTTCGGCAAGGTGAAGAGCCATTATTCGTGGTCGGCAACCTTCCCTACTACATCACCTCGGATATTCTGCTGCGGCTCTTTCATTTTCATGCGGCGATCTCGCGGGCGGTAGTGATGGTGCAGCGCGAGGTCGCGGATCGGGTAGCCGCCGTTCCGGGAACCCGTGACTATGGATTGTTGTCGGCGACGGCGCAACTTTATGCTCGCGTGGAGCGGGTTCTGACGTTGCCGCCGAGTGCCTTCCGGCCTCCACCGGAGGTACATTCGACGGTACTGCGGTTGACCATGCGGCCGCGCTTCGCAGAGCTGGGAGTCGAGCCGGAGGAGTTCCTCAGGTTCCTCAAGCTGTCGTTTGCGCAGAAGCGCAAGACGCTGGCGAAGAATCTGCGGACCGCGGGATTCGAAGGCACCTGCGTAACCGAGGCGCTGGAAGCGGTCGGGATTCCGCTGATGGCGCGCGCAGAGGAGCATGGCCTGGAGGCAATGGCTGCGCTTTGGAGAAGGTTGAGGGCGGAGTAACGCTGCCTCTGCCCCCCTCACGCTGCGCGAAGAATGGGGCAGTCAGGGCCATGATCCAATGAGCGCGCGGCTCTGGAATTGCCGGGAGCTCCTTCGGATGTCATTCTTAGAAGATGAAGCGAGAAAGATTATTCTGCATTGCGGCGGGGTGGTTGCTGGCCTGTTGCGTGTCTGTCACAGCACAGGAACTCGGGTTCTGGCGCGCGGCCAGCAAGACGGCACAGTCCATTACAGGCGATGTGGGACTATCCGATGCATACATAACGATCTACTTTTACAATTTCGCGATCGTTCGCGCGCGCGATCTGGAACCGGCGGAGGTAAGCTCGGTTTTCGATGCGGACAGCAACTCCGGTAAAAAAGGCCGTCTCTACGGAGTGAGCATACCAGCTGCGAAGAGGTTTATGCACAAGAACACTTTGTGCGGAGGTGACGATGTCCGGTGGATGGCGACTTACGTAGACGGGAACACGCTGCAGCTTGCATTTTTCTCCGGGGCAAAACCCCCTGTCTTTACAGCGGACGCCATACCGAACTCAACCGATCTGTGCGGCACGTATTCATACACGCGCTGAGCCCAGCGGCATGATCAACAATCTTTGTCGATTACCAGGAGAAGGCTCGGCTCGATCATGACGAAAGATGACATTCAACTGCTCTACGAATACGACCGCTGGGCGAACAACAGAGTTCTGCAGGCAGCATCCGCGCTCAGCGCCGAGGAATTCACGCGCGAGCTGGGAGGCAGCTTTCCTTCCGTGCGGGACACGCTCGTGCATATCATCGGCGGCGGGTGGATCTGGCTTGCGTACTGGAAAGAGCC
>DATAQX010000184.1:0-6513 GCA_036264455.1 Silvibacterium sp.
ATCTCGCTCTCTTAGGGGGCAAGCGAGGTGATGTGTGGATGAACTCGGGGAGTGCGCCGAGTCTAGCACAGCAAGGATTGAGCGCTCAATGGTTAAGCTCGTTGAACGCTGAACACCTAAGCTTTGTCATCCTGGCCGAAGTGCGCCGAATTCGGCGCACGAAGCGGAGGAACCTGCAGTTCCGACCGCTGCACACCGCCTGCCACAACTCCGCGCGCCCTTTCGAATCGTTGAATCTGAATGTTGGTTATACCGTCCAATTTGATCAACAGCGGCGCTTCACTTCGGGCGTTCTACAGGTAATATGCGTGGAGGACCGGAATGCCGATTAAGGCCTATTACAATGCACCCGTATCCGACTTCCTCAAGGATGATGCTGAACGCATTCTCGGTGTCCTAACGACGGAGCATCATCACGCGCTGGAACAACAACAACGCTGGGCTTGGATTCAACAGATTTCAATCCTTAAAGAGGCGCTCTCTAGCCGACCGAACGGACGGATATTTCTAGAGTTCTACATCCCTAGGATGGGTAAGCGCGCCGATGCCGTGCTGGTATCGGGCAACCTCGTTTTCGTTATCGAGTTCAAAGCAGGCGCAATCGAGCATGTGTCGAGTGCTTTTGATCAGGTTGAAGATTATGCCCTTGACCTTAAAAATTTCCATGAAGGCAGCCACTACGTTCCAATTGTTCCGATCCTGATTTCAACACGTGCTGAATATCAGCCGATCCCCGAGCTTCAGTTTGCCGACGACCTCGTCGCTTTACCCGTTGGGACAAACGCGGCTGCGCTAGGCGACTTGTTCAATCAGATTTGCGCGTCGCGAGCTTTTCCGAACTTCGACATCAGCGAATGGATGGCCAAAGGCTACAAGCCAACTCCAACTATCGTCGAGGCCGCACAGATCCTCTATCAAACCCACAGCGTCACTGACATTTCGCGATCAGATGCGGGTGCGAAGAACCTTCAGGAAACGAGTGCGAGCGTCAGCAACGTTATCGATCAAGCGCGTCAAGACCGCAAGAAAGCCATCTGTTTTGTGACTGGAGTGCCTGGTTCAGGTAAAACCCTCGCCGGGCTGAATATCGCGACACGGCGCTCCGACGAGCATCGCGATGAACACGCCGTATTTCTATCTGGTAACGGTCCACTTGTTACCGTGCTCCGAGAGGCCCTTGCTCGTGACAAAGCCCGGCGCGAAGGCGTCTCAAAGAAGACGGCTGAGCGCGATGTACGCAGCTTCATTCAAAATATCCATCATTTTCGAGACACCTATGTCGGCAACGATGAAATTCCCATCGAAAAGGTCGTCGTATTTGACGAAGCTCAACGCGCATGGACCCGGGTACAGGCCGCTGCCTTCATGCAGCGAAAGCGAGGACAGGCCGATTTTGATATGTCAGAGCCGGAGTTCCTGATTAGCGTTATGGATCGACATCCAGATTGGTGTACGGTGGTCTGCCTTGTCGGCGGCGGTCAAGAGATCAACACCGGAGAGGCCGGCATATCCGAATGGATCAGAGCGCTGGAAACTCGGTTCCCCGATTGGTATGTCCACGTCTCGCCGCGTATCTCGCTCCCGGAGTATGGTTCCCAGATCGAGGTAGAGGAATTTCTGACATCGCCGCGGGTTCGCGCAAGTGAACATCTTCACCTGGCCGTTTCAATGCGTTCATTTCGTGCAGAGACACTCTCAGAATGGGTCGGCCACGTCATAAGTAATCAGTCGGAAGCTGCCAGGGCTGCATACAAAAGCATACAAGCTGCATATCCCATATTCTTGACCCGCGACCTTAGCACAGCGAGAACTTGGCTGCGTCGGCAGGCTCGCGGAACAGAGCGTTTTGGTCTGATCGCATCGTCGGGTGCTCAACGGCTCCGACCAGAAGGGATACACATCAAAGCAGAGATCGACCCAGCAAACTGGTTTCTAAACGACAGTGCAGATGTCCGGTCCTCTTACTATCTAGAAGACGTGGCCAGCGAATTTGATGTCCAAGGTCTCGAACTTGATTGGGCCGGCGTATGTTGGGACGGAGACTTCCACAACAATGATGGGAAGTGGATCTGCCAAGCTTTCAAAGGCACAAAGTGGCAACTCGTCAATGACGAGTCGAAGCGACTCTACCTCCAGAATTCTTATCGGGTGATCCTGACGCGGGCTAGGCAGGGAATGATTATTTTTGTCCCAAAGGGAGATCCATCAGACCGTACTCGTCCTCCATCTTTTTACGACGGCACTTTCGAATTTCTTCGCTCGTGCGGCGTTCCTGTGCTCGACTGAACAACTATTCTGGCCGGGTTCTAAAGTGTGAAAATTAAAGGGGGTGAGTTGACCTCAAAAATTACTCACTTTATGTCCTTTACTTGAGCTATTTTTCCTCATATTCTGGGAGTATGCTGGGTTGATCCGCACAGGCTCCATGATGTCCTTGAATTAAATCTCAATGGAAAGAGGCCACAGAACTGAGCATGAGATTGAATTTTGAATTCCCAGAAGATCGAATTAACGAGCTAAAACAACTCCAATCCGAAGCGGGTTTAGACACTATGAAAGACCTCATCAATAATGCACTGACGATCTTTGAATGGGCAGTCCATGAGACGAGGAACGGCAATGAAATCGCCGCAGTGAACGAAGACGACGAGAGCTACCGGATCCTGGTCACACCTGCTCTGCAGAGGATCGCGAAAGAGCGGGCTGTGCGCCGGCAGGCGCACTCCCGTGCAGCGCGTGTGTAGTTGAAGCAGGAATGAATGGCAGATCAGAAACCCGGCTGACTCCAAAAAACTGGGCGACGCGGGTTGAAGCCGAATCGTGGCGGTTGCGCAATATCGTTCTTGTTTTCCTGCTTTGCGCATTTGGATTCTTGCTGCTCACCACAATGGGGATCTATGTCTTGCAGGGCTTCAGGGTAAATGGGTTCTATCTGCCCGCGAACGTTTTGCTTTGGCTCGGTGGCGCGACCATCGGTGAAGTGGCTGGATTGCTGATCCTCTGTATTCGAGCTGTTTTCGTCGATCCCGGGCCCCGGAAGTCTGCGAGGCGTAAAGTAAGTAATTCCGAACTCGATTCGTGGAAGAAGGCCGCGGCTCGCTTGAAAGGAATTCTTTAGGCTCGATCACCACGGTTTCGCGCCGGAACCTCTGCAGACTCTTTCGGGGTCCGACGAGAACAGCCGCCTTTCTGAGTCGCTTCCGATCGGTGCTTGTATTTTTAGCCACTTGAGTACCCAATCTGGATGACTCTGCTGCCCACGACGAGCCGTCACCTAGAAAGACTGGCTGTATCGCTTTCCAGCACTACTCAACACCATGGGAACCCTGATTTCACCTAACTAACCCGGCCCTGTTGAAGCTGGATCAATATTTTCGCCCTTTTCTTCCGCATGAGGGCGTCACAACCTGGTGTCCGCGATAGGTTGGGCTACATGAACAAGTGGCTTGCCCGAAGCCTCAATCCACCAGATTCGGCAAAGGTTGGCCTAGAATTATCCCCAACCCGCTATACTAGAAATAGGAGAAGACCCGGGCTGCGATGCGGCTCGGGTCTTTGTCTTTTCGGGCAAAGGCTCATTCGGGAATTGCGCAGAAAACGATCGGACCTAAGTCGTTTGTTTTCTATTAAGTGTCCGTAAGTCGTGTGTTATGAATTAGCTGGCGACAACCTATATGCTAAACCCCATGGAATGAATGAGTACCGATTTAGGGGGGAGGGGGGTACCCTCCCCCGAGTGCTGTTCCCGAATCGGAAAGATCGGAATCAGCGGCCGTGCTCTTCGAGATACTTCTCGACTTCGAGAGCGGCCATGCAGCCTGTTCCGGCGGCGGTTACCGCCTGGCGGTAGCGGCGGTCCTGAACATCTCCGCAGGCGAAGACGCCGGGGACGCGGGTGAAGACATAGTCGTGGGTCTTGATGTAGCCGTCATCGTCGAGATCGAGCTGGCCCTCGAACATCTTGGCGTTTGGAATGTGCCCGATGCCCAGGAAGAGTCCGCTGACCGGGAGGGTGGACTCGGTCCCAATGACGGTATCCCGCAGACGCAGGCCGTTGACCTCCTTCTCCTCGACGCCAAGGACCTCCTCAACTGCGGTGTTGGTCCGGAAAACGATATTGGGGTGCGCCATCGCCCGATCGAGCATGATGCGCGAGGCGCGAAACTGCTCGCGCCGATGCAGCAGCGTCACCTTGGTGGCGAAGCGCGTGAGGAAGAGCGCCTCCTCCATGGCGGAATCGCCGCCGCCGACCACGGCGATCTCCTTACCGGAGAAAAAGAAGCCATCGCATGTAGCGCACGAGCTGACACCATGTCCGATGAGCGCCTGCTCTGAAGGCAGGCCGAGCCAGCGTGCGGATGCCCCGCTCGCGATGATCAGCGTGCGCGTGTGAATGGTATCGCTGCCCACCTTGAGCGCAAACGGGTGCTTCGACAGATCGGCCGTGGAGAGGTGGCCCATGCGGTACTCCGCGCCAAAGCGTGCTGCCTGCTGCTTCATGTTCTCGATCAGCTGCGGTCCTTGAATACCTTCCGGCCAGCCGGGGAAGTTCTCGACCAGAGTCGTGATGGAGAGTTGTCCGCCCGGCTCATGCCCCTCGATCACCAGCGGCTTAAGGTTGGCGCGTGCCGCGTAGATAGCGGCGGTGAGTCCGGCGCAGCCGGAGCCAAGGATGACGGTGTCGCGAGCCGAGTCTGTCATAAAAGAAAAGTGCGGGAATGCCGTTTCGATTGTACCTGCTGGTAAACCTCGGCACCGCCGCTACCCACAGGAATAAGATGATTCTATGGCGAATTTGGCTCTTGTATATGGTCTGCGTCTGCTTCCCGCCGAGGAAGTGGCAGGGTTGGGCGAAGCGCCCATCGAACTGAAGAACGGCAATACCGCCCGGGTGACCATGCATCTGCTCGAAGGCTCCCGAGAACAAATCGAAGCACAGTTGCGCCAGAGCATCGATGCCTTCTTCGACTTTTTCCCGGAGATTTAAAGCAGCCGCACAAATGCAATCTGAGTACAAGAGGTTAAGCGTCCTGAAGCAGATTGCAATCCTGTTTTGACACAGCCTCTGGCTTTGCTCCCATTTTGGTCGAGCAATCTCCGATCTCCCCTCGTTTGCTCTCGCGTCCGCGGCCCGCGCATGGCGGAATGGAATCGTGTCCGCCAAACGGCGGAGCGCGGAGCACCGATGAAGCGAGCCGACCTCGACTGGAAACACATTCTCTTCGCCCTGCTGCTGGCAATACTCTGCCTCATCGCCGGAAGCGATGCCTACGCGGGCGGACCGCGCTGGACTGCCGGATCGAGCTACTTCAACTCCTCGGCAAAGGGAAAGCCCATCGTCTGGGCGAACGGCCAGGTTGGTTATTATGTCGACCTCGGCAATCTCAGTGCCTCAGTGAATCAGTCCCAGGCCAAGACTATGATCTCGAACGCAGCCGCAGTCTGGAACGCGGTTGCAACCGCCGCCGTCAAGATTACTGCCAAGGGAAGTCTGAGCGAAGACGTGAACGGAACCAACGTCACAACCGGACCAAACGGCGTGACCATGCCGGCGGACATTCAACCCACAGCCACCACCAGGCCGGTCGCCATTGTGCTTGACGCCGATGGCTCCGTGATCAACGCATTCTACGGGGCCGGGGCGAGCTCGGCTGCGAGCTGTCAGCAGAATGGCGTCATCACGATGGTCGACAATCTTGCCACATCCGGCAACATTGCACACGCCCTGATGCTGATCAACGGTCTGTGTGCAACAAACGCCACGCAGATTGCAGTCCTTCAATATCAACTCATCCGAGGCTTTGGCCGCGTGCTTGGCCTTGACTGGTCGCAGACAAATGAGGAGATGTTCCTCAATAACCAGATCACCAGCGAGGGCCTGACCGGCTGGCCTATCCTGCATCCCATCGAACGGCTGTGTAACCAGACCGGCAAAGCATGTATGCCCAATTCGTCCACACTTCGCCTGGATGACATCGCCGCGCTCAACCGGGTTTATCCAGTTACGCCGGCGAACATTGCCTCCTTCACGGGCAAGAAGCTCACGGCGCAAAACACAGTGTCGGTCCAGGGAAGGATTCAATTCAAACGTGGTCAGGGTATGCAGGGGGTGAACGCCGTTTTGCGCCCCATGATACCGGGAACGGACCTGCCAGACATCCGCTTCACCGTAACGGCTGTTAGCGGCGCCTCATTCCAGGGAAATGTAGGTAATGTCATCACCGGAATCAGCGACCCTCAGGGCAATCCGCTCAACCGATTCGGCACGGATGATGAGACCGTAGAAGGCTTCTTCGACCTGAGTGGCGCTCCGCTGCCTACCGGACAGACAACTGCCAACTATCAGCTTACCTTCGAGGCGATTAATCCGCTCTATACCGCGGGTGCCTCAGTCGGCTCGTACACGACCGGCCAGGTCACTCCCTCCGGAACGATGCCGACAGTGTTTCTTCCCGATCTGGCAGCCGGTTCGAGCGTCTATCAGATCGTCAGCGTCGGCAATTCAGCCGACGA
>DATAQX010000246.1:0-17181 GCA_036264455.1 Silvibacterium sp.
CTGGTCATGGTCACGAGCGACGGAGTCACTAGCCGCCGCTACTCAACCGGCATTCCGCAATCAAGCTGCATCTTCGAGCATGTATACTTCGCCCGCCCCGATAGCAAAATCTTCAACCGCTGGGTACAGGAAAGCCGCGAAGAGATGGGCCGCCAGCTCGCCCGTGAGTCCGGAGTCGATGCTGATCTTGTCGTCCCCGTTCCCGACTCTGGAGTAACAGCGGCCATCGGCTACGCCGCCGAAAGTGGCATCCCCTTTCGCTTCGGCCTCATCCGCAATCACTACGTCGGACGGACATTTATCGAACCCGAGCAGCGCGTCCGCGACTTCGGTGTGAAGCTCAAGCTCAACCCTGTGCGCAATCTCCTCGAAGGCAAGCGCATCATTCTCATTGACGACTCCATCATCCGCGGCACGACCAGCCGCAAGATTGTGCGCATGGTTCGCTCCGCCGGAGCGCGCGAAGTCCATCTCCGCATCAGCTGCCCGCCGACCATCTCGCCCTGTTATTACGGAGTTGACACGCCGCGCAAATCCGAGCTGATCGCCGCCAACAATACCATCGAGGAAATCCGTCGTTATATCGAAGCTGACTCGCTCGCCTATCTCTCACTTGACGGCATGCAAAGGGCCTGCGACGGAGGCGAAGGAAATCACTTCTGCGTGGCCTGCTACACCGGAACTTACCCCACTCAGTGGGTAGACGTGGAAGATATCATCCCTGCTGCCGCATTTCGCTAGAGCTCGAAAGAGATGTCCCACCTAACCAAAAAGAATGGAATCGGGCAGAAAAATAAAACGGAATTTTAATCTCCGATTGTCAAACAGCCATCAGCAACGGCTATGGCAAGTCGACATTCCTGGGAGCTGCCTCATTCTGTTTTCGTCTGCGCGCGCGCAGTAAATTGAACGCCTGCAGCAGGTTGCAATACGAGCGATACCCGCAGGTACGGCAACGGACCGGGTATCGTAGCAAAAGCACACGAAATTTCGAGAGGCGGGCGTCCAATATCCTCCGAAGGTGGGCTGTGTAACAATTGGGGCATACGATCGGGGAGTCCTTTCTCAAAGTCGACATCATGATTGAGTAATAGCTACTCAGTGACTTGTGAAAAATCCTGCACCGAAAAAGGATGAATTGCGTTACTGTGGTGTCGAGTATCCCGCGAAGGGCACACTTCTACAATCCCGTAAGATACGCGGAATGGGCTGGGGAGGTTGGAATCATGGTTTGGGATGTTTCATTCAACTGTGATATTTGCGGAAAGAAGAAGGGTGAGGCCAACCACTGGTGGATGGTCATGCTCGGAGAGGTTCCCTGCTATGACGAAGGCCAGCCGGGTTTGCGCTTTACATTGTTACCGTGGAATGCGGCGGAGAGCCGTAATCCTGAGATGTACCACCTTTGCGGCGAGGGGTGCGCCATGAAGGCGATGGAGCGCTTCATGACAACGGGCGCGATCGAGCCCGGCAGCGCATATGAGGCTGGATTACATACCTCGGCGCTGCGTTAATGCGATTGTTAATTGTCGAAGAGCCCGGGGCGGTTGGATTTGTCCGCATCATTCGCCTTTTTCGAACGATCACGCTTTGCCGGGGGCGCCGATAGAATACCCAGAATCTCTCTTACTTCCGTGCGTAGCTTCTTGAGCCGCGCCTCGATGTTACTTACTTCCACGTTGCGCTTTAACGGCAACTCCGGTTGCGGCTTTTTGTGCGGCTCGCGAACTTCCGCGGCGAATACCTGGCGCGCTCCGGCGATGGTATAACCCTCGGAATAAAGCAGGCGCTTGATGCGCAGCGCGAGTTCCACATCGCGCTTGCGGTACAGCCGCTGCCCGGTGCCGCTCTTGTTGGGTTTCAGTTGCGGAAACTCTGTCTCCCAGAAGCGCAGCACATAGGCTTCCACCCCGCACAGTTTCGCTACTTCGCCAATGCGGAAATAGAGCTTGTCCGGTATAGGAGAGATCTGCTCGTTCCGCTGCTGCGACGCGTGTTTCGACATCCGCACCTGGTTGGCCGCGAGGTGGCGGCGTATCGCCGGTTCCCAGCACAGCCCGTTTCACAAGAGTATAGGCTACTGTGTGTTCCGGGAACAGAGCAGGGTGCATTCACGTATCCTCATGCAGGAGAAATGGTCATGAAGAAGGCTCTGGTCGCGGTAACCGCCGCTTTAGGCGTTCTGCTCACCGCGGGATGCAGCATCCAAGTGGATAAGAACAAGAACGGCAAAGACAAGAATGTGAAGATTGATACCCCCTTAGGGGGCCTGCACGTGCGCGCGGATGACACATCGGCCGCTGACATAGGTTTGCCTGTTTACCCCGGTGCGCACATTGCTCCCGATAAGGACGGCGACAAATCCGCTGATGTACATCTCGGCTTCGGCGGGTGGCAACTGCGGGTGAAAGTAGTCACCTATGACACGGATGACCCGCAGGACAAGGTCATCGCGTTTTACCAGAAAGCGCTGGGCCGCTACGGCGACGTAATCCGTTGTGATGGGGATCAGCCTGTCGGCACGCCTGCTGTCACCCGTGAAGGCCTGACCTGCTCCGACGACAAGGGCAATGCACATGTCCACGGATCGGATGACAGCCGCCTTTCGCTCAAAGCGGGATCGAAACACCATCAGCATATTTTCGGAATCGAAAAGCGCTCCGGATCCGGTACCCGTTTTTCGCTCGTGGAGTTGCAATTACCAACCGGAGTGGAAACCAGTTCTTCGGAAAGTAACTGAAGCGGCTGGCCTCCGATCCGACGGCTATATGAAGACCTTTTTCCAACGGGGCACTTCTCCGTTGCATTGCGCTCCACGTGCCGGTGAGATAGGGTCAAGTCATGGATCCGGTTTGCCACCGATGCCGTGCGACGATCAATTCCCCGAGTGAATTGTTTTGCCCGCACTGCGGAGCCCCCCAGCTTCGTTACGAGCCATCCGAGGAGGGTGCCCCTTCGTTCGCGTCTTCGCAGCAAACAACTTTGGGGCGTAGCCTCGATATCGTCTCCTGGAAGGCCGCGGTCGTGAGTGCTCTTCTGGTTGCTGTTCCAGTGGGCCTGCTTTCATCCATTCTCGACTTTGGCGCGCTCTGGGTCATCGGTGGCGGCATCGCCGCTGTATCCCTTTACCGCCGCCGTGTGGGCGTACTACCCACCAATCGCATGGGCTGGCGTATTGGAGGTCTCCTCGGGGTGCTGGCTGCCTTTATTTCAACGGCAAGCTACAGCTTAAAGTTACTTGTCCAGCGGTATGTGCTGCACAGCGGTGAGCTCGACCAGCAATTGCACTCGGTCGCGCAGCAGTTTGCCGACCAGATCAACCGCTCAGATCCGCAGACCGCTGCCGCCATGGCCCAGCTCTCCCACTTTTGGCTCTCGCCCGATGGCGCGGCGGCTATTGTGCTCGGGACGGCAGCCGTTTCCGCGTTTTCTATGATTCTCTTTGCGGCCGCCGGCGGCGCCATCGGTGCGCGCATTGCGGCGTTTGGCAATCGTCCTCAGCGTAGTTCTCAGTAATTCCCGGCAAAGGCTTGCTCGACCGGCCTCAGCCTCGTATCATCCGGCAAGAGCCAGAGCTATGTCCGAAAAAAAAACCACAGTACAATTGCGCGAGAAGGCCCGGATCATGTCGGCCTCTGAAATTGAGCGAACGCTTGTCCGCCTCGCCCATGAAATTATTGAAAAAAATAATGGAGCCGATGACCTGGGGCTGGTCGGCATCAAGCGCCGAGGAGTCCCCCTTGCAGAAAGACTGGCCTCGCTGATCAGCGCCATTGAAAAGCGCCCCATCGATACCGGTGTGCTCGATATCAGCTTCTATCGTGATGATCTTTCCACCCATGATGTTCGTCCGGTCGTCAATCCTGGCGCCCTTGGCTTCGATGTGAATAATCGAAACATCGTTCTCGTGGATGACGTACTCTACACCGGCCGCACGATCCGCGCGGCGCTCGATGCGCTCTTCAGCCATGGCCGTCCGCGCCGCGTGCAACTGCTGGCGCTGATCGATCGAGGACATCGTGAGTTGCCGATCGAGGCCAGGTTCGTAGGGCGCAAAGTTCAAACAACCGACCGCGAAATCATCGAAGTGAAGCTGCGCGAGATCGATAACGACGAGCAGGTGCTATTGGTTGAGCACATCGATTGAAGTTCGCCTAGAAGAAGCTCGCCACAGAATGCCATCGGGAATGTCAGCAAAAACTCAACGCCGCAAGTCATCAGCGCCAGAAATCAAACCTAAAGCTATTTCTCTGAGCCATCCCAGACCGATTCATCCCGGCTCGCTTCTTTCCGCCGGCGATTTATCCCTCGACGAGATTCAATCGATTCTCCAGTTGGCGGACGTGCTCGAGAAGGAAGACCCGCTCCGCCGCGACCGGCGCCTCTTCAAGCGGCGCGTCTCGCTGCTCTTCTATGAGTCCAGCACTCGCACGCGCACCTCATTCGAACTTGCTGCGAAAGCCCTCGGCGCCGACACATCGCTGGTCAGCGCGCAATCTTCAAGCATTGAAAAGGGCGAATCTCTCAAGGACACGGGCATCACCCTGCGCGCCCTCGGCGCTGAATGCATCATCCTGCGCAGCCCGTATTCTGGCGCACCCTATCTGCTTGCCGAGACCACCGGGCTTCCGGTCCTTAACGCCGGCGACGGCATGCATGAGCATCCATCCCAGGCCCTGCTCGATCTGCGCACGATTCTTGGGCACATACGAGCGGGTTCGAAGATATCCGGGACAACCCTTAAGGACGTCGCCATCACCATCTGCGGAGATATTTTCCACAGCCGCGTCGCACGGTCGAATGCTTTGCTTCTGCCCCGGCTGGGCGCACGCGTTGTATTGTGCGGTCCACCGCCGCTCTTACCCGAAATTGCCGCGCAGCTTGCGCCTAATATCGTCATCGAGCGCGACTTTGATCGTGCGCTTGCGCAATCGCAAGTGGTGATGATGCTGCGCATTCAGGCCGAGCGTCTTGCCGGTCTTGCGCTCGACCTCGAGGAATACAAGACGCGCTACCAGGCGAATGCCGATCGAATTGCAGCGTACGCGCCAAAGGCGCTGATCATGCATCCGGGACCCATGATTCGAGGCCTTGAGATCACTAGCGAAGTTGCCGACGGTCCTCAGTCGGCCATTGCAGAGCAGGTGCGGAATGGCGTTGCGATTCGCATGGCGCTCATCATGCGGGCCCTCGGTGGCAATATCCAGCGTCGCGCAAAAGCAAAGGGGGCCAGCCGATGAAGCCGATCCTGATTCGCGGTGGGCACGTGATCGATCCTGCCTCCGGCATCGATATGCCACGCGATCTGCTGCTCGTTGATGGCAAGGTCGCTTCGGTCGATGCGCCGGGGAAGATCAAGCATGCAGACGCAGAAATCCTCAATGCCAAAGGCTTTGTGGTCGCGCCTGGACTTGTCGACATTCACGTTCACCTCCGTGAACCCGGCCAGGGCTATAAGGAGACGATTGCGACCGGCACGGCAGCCGCAGCAGCAGGAGGATTTACTACCGTCTGCGCCATGCCCAATACGATTCCGGTGAACGACTCGCCCGAAACCACGCGATGGATGCTCGCCCCGGAGCGTGGCGCGGCAATTCGGGTCTTTCCCATTGCTGCCGCAACGCGTGGGTCAATGGGCGAGGCGCTCACAGAATATGGATCGCTCAGGGCTGCTGGCGCGGTCGCTGTCACCGACGACGGCAAGCCAATTTTGGGCGACACCATTATGCGCGAAGCATTGATCGCCGCGGCGCGTGCTAATCTACCTGTCATCCAGCACGCTGAGGATACGCGCCTCACCGGTGGCTGCTCCATGAATGCGGGCCCGATAGCTTTTCGGCTCGGACTGCGAGGCATGCCCACCGAAGCTGAGTCCGGCCTTGTCGAGCGCGATATCCGTTTACTGGGTGAGGTCAGGGACAGCCGCGCTCATCTGCATGTCGCGCATCTTTCCACGAGAGCGGCCCTTGATGCCGTACGACGCGCCCGGCGCAATGGCCTGCGCGTAACCTGCGAGGTCGCGCCCCATCACTTCGTGCTCAATGAAGAAGCGATTGGTAATTACGATACGCACGCCAAAATGAATCCACCCCTGCGCGCCGAACTCGACCGCGTGGCCATGATCGAGGGCATCATCGACGGCTCAGTGGACTGCATCGCGACTGACCATGCCCCGCACGCCGCGCACGAAAAAGAGCAGGAGTTCGAACGTGCTCCCAATGGAATCACCGGCCTCGAATCGGCCCTGGGCCTCTCGATTTCCATTCTGCATATGCGGCACAAGCTTCCGCTCCGCCGCGTGATCGCGCTGCTCAGCACGCAGCCGGCAGCCGTTCTTGGACTCAAAGGACGGGGATCACTGGCTGTGGGATCGGCAGCCGACGTTGTCATCTTCGATCCGGCGAAGAAATGGATCTTCAGAACCGCTGAATCAAAGTCAAAATCGAAAAACACGCCTTTCGATGGCTGGAACCTGCAAGGGCAGGTCTCAATGACGATCAGCGAGGGCCGCATCGTCTATCGCAGATAGTTAGACCCGATTCGCTATTCCTGCGGGCCGCATCACCTGCGCCGAGAAGCGTTCCATCTCTTCCAGCTGCGGACTCGATTGCAGTAGCACCAGGTCGACCCCAACAGCCGAGAATTCCTCCAGGCGCGTGCTCACCTGCTCCGGCGTTCCGACCAACCCACTACGCAGGCCGCGATTTGAAACCGAATAGTCTTCGAGCGAAATCTTCTGCTCCAGTTGTGAACCGGTGATCCACTGCTGATAGTTCGCGTATCCGTGCGCCGACTGTTTGACGTTGGTGATCCGCTCCACTTCCTTCTTCGCCTCAACCGCCGAATCGCGCACGATCGCATAACCGGCGATTCCATAGGTAAGAGGAGGAAGGCCCAGTTCTTCGCGTCGCTGGCGCATGTCGGCAATCTTGCGGCCGACGGTTTCCGGGTCGTCGCCATGCATCAGGTAAGCGTCGCACTTTTGCGCGATGAGATTCTTCGCTGTTTCGGATTCGCCTCCGGCATAGATGGTCGGGCGGGGCCTGCTGACAGGCTTGGGTGAGAGGATATTGTCACTCACCTGGTAGTAGCTGCCTGAGTAGCTGAAGCCTTGCCGGGACCAACAGCCGTCCAACACGTCGAGCCATTCAGATGTGCGTCCATAGCGGTCATCGTGCTTATCAAAAGGGATTCCGTACTTAGTAGCTTCGTCCGCCCACCAGCTCGACACCACATTCAGCGTCAACCGTCCATTTGATATGTGATCGATATTGGCAGCCTGCTTGGCAAGCAGCGCAGGATTATGAAAGGTAGGACGGACTGCCACCATCAGCTCCAGCTTGTTCGTGACCGCCGCAAGCGAAGCGGCAGTCGACCACGCATCGAGCGATGGTGCATCAACACCTTTGATGTCGTTCAGATTAAGTTCAGCAATGAGTGTGAGCGAGTAGCCAAGCTCTTCGGCGCGCTGCGTCAGACGCCGAACATAGCCCCACGTCGGCTCCATCTGCTCGTCTTCGACATTTCGCAGCCATCCGCCAAAAACAGGGAGCCAGAAGCCATAGCGCATCAACGTACTCCTGCCAATGCCGATTCCTGAGTGCGCGCCTCTGTGATTAAAGCCTCGGTCTCCAGCCAGTCGACGAGCCTCACGAAGGGATCAAAGCCCACAACATTCTGACCGTCAGCAACGAAATTCGAAAGTGCGTTGATGTCGTAATACAGGCGCTGACCGTCGCGCTCGTCGGTAATGTATTCGACGCCTCCAAGTTCGATTCCCGCATGGCTCATGATCCGTTCGACGTCGGCAATCACTTCTGGCGGTGGTTGGTAGCCCTCCACGCTGATACCGGTCTTTGGCGCGTCAACGGGGCATGCTGCGCGGTTCAAGTCCACTCCGGAAGTGGTGCGGCAAATGTCGGCGGGGCACAGATCGAAAGTCTCGCCTGTGATATGTACCTTGATCGCGTAGAGATATTTGCCGTTCATGACTTCAACGCGAACTATATGGGAATCGCGCGCCGGAATGTACTCCTGCACAAGGGCCGTCGAGTCAAGACCGAAGGCCAACTCACGGCCTTCCGCAGCTGTTGCAAGGGCTTCCGGAGTATCGAAGCGCTTCACTCCTGCGCCGGAGCCTCCAATGTTGGGCTTGACAACAACAGGCCAGCGCAGATCCTGTGTTGCTGCTACAGCCTGCTCAGGGCGATGAATCACGCGAGCCTTCGGATAAGGCAGGTCGAGTGAATCCAGGAGAGAGAGCTGCGCCGCCTTCGAAAGCTCAGTGCGAAATGCGCGGAGGCCATTGATGACGCGAACGCCCCTGCGTTCCAGGTGATCGAGAAAGCCCAGCGTATAGAAAATGCAGTCGCCATGCTCGCGATTCCAGGCCGATGGGCTCATCCGGTTGACGATCAGCGAGAAGCGGTTCTCCGGATGCTCCTCTATGGCATAGGCATGTGTCGTCGCATCGATCTTCACATAAGGCGTGCCGCGCCGGTCAAGTTCTGCAAAGAGCGGCTTAAACCAGTGCTGCTGCTCGTAATAAATGGCAATCGGTTTGGACATGGTTGTTCTCACAGCCTCTCTATCCTTTTTACCCGATTGCCTCGCTGCAAAGCTATTTGCGGCGCAGCAGCTCCAGAACAAATTGCACTAATGTGAAAATCGCTCCGGTTGCAACGGCAAAACCCTTCGCCCGCTGGAAGCTCTGCTCATGCCGGTCCACGCGGCCTTCGATGCTGGCAATACGCCCGGAGTTTCCGTCGCCAAGCAGCGTGCTCATCTGGTTCTTCAGGACAGAAAGATCCGCTAAAACCTGTGCCTCAAATTCCGTCATGCACCTTCTCCATCGCCCACTCCTGCGCTTATCTCTTACAACGCGACGTTCACAAAGATCGCGCTCGAAAACCTCGAGTAGCTGGGAGGAGTCGAGCCGTCATACATGCGAATGTAGTACTGCTCCATCGCAGCCTCGCGCGGTATGGAGAAATTCGCGACCGGGCTGCGCAGCACCAGATCAGAATTCGTTCCCGGTCCGAAGGCCCAATCACGGCGGCGCACCTCAAAGCCGCCATTTGTGGGAGGCGTCGCGTTCGCACTCACCTGAATTGCACTGCCGCTGACCGCTGTGATGGACAGGCTCGCAAGGTTCGCCAGCGGCGGCAACGTCTCAGGTTGTTGCGGCAACCACACATCAGCAGGAACAGCCGTCGAGGTCTTGATGGCCAGCGCATCTGCCCAGTCGTTGGCAAAGCTCACTACGTATTTCACCAGCCCCGGCGAAGTGCAGGCCGGCTCAATCTGAACCGTGCGCACGACAACATTTGCAGTCACATTTGCCGACGTCGAGGCAATGGCAAGCACATCTCCGGGCCACACGTCGCCCTGCGTTTCCATATTCCATGCGGTGTATTTTCCTTTCCATGCGGCGGCGCGATTTGTCGCTAGGTCAAGCAGGGCCGAGGCCGCATTCTCGCAGTCGATAGAACTGCGCGGGGGCGGACTGGTGACGGTTCCGATCCAGGCTGCCGTTCCTGGGAGTTCGCCATTGTTGCTCTCTTGCGTGATGCTCTGCGCATTGGCCAGGCGTGCCACTGCGCGATGCGTTGTCCGGTATGAAATCGCAACCAGCTCGCCGGCCTGCGGCGTGCTGGCTGGATAAAAGCGCAGCTTGCCGGTGCGTTCGATCCTGCAATCTGCCCCCTGCGCGGTTGTGCCTATACGGCGCACAATCGGACTCCCGCCTGACGGCGTGCTCATCACCCACACCGGCCCCTGTTGAGAAATCTCAAAGCTGGCGATGCTGCACTCCAGGCTGCTGCTGTTGATAATCGCAGCAGTCATCGCCGCCGGGGTGTTATTGATCGTGCCCGAGTAAAGCACTACCGGTGCGGCGGCCACCCCATTGGTCGTGTCCTGTACCTCGAGCACGACGTTTCCGCCCGAACTTAGATACACGCCTCCATAGGTATGTGTGCCCGCGTTATCGATCGAGTTATAAGCCTGCAGCACGCGCTGCATCTCGTTGCATGAGATGCGTAGACGCAGCATGTACCTGTGACTGGCCGCCGGAGTAAACGTGGCGCCCGAGACGACCCCGTTGACCAGCGGACCAATCACCGTGCCGCCACTAGTCTGGTTAATCTGGAAACCGGCGACACAATTCGCCACATTGATGCCGCCATCGTAGAGTCCGTTGATGACTCCCTGGGTCGTTGATCCAAACTGAACTCCGCTCGCTTCAAGAACCAGGGAGCCGCCAATCTCCAGCTGATTTACAGTGCAGACATTTGTGTTGCCATCGATTCCATTTCCGCCAGTACAGGTAAGACCCGCAGAAGTAAGAGAGATGCGTGATCCCGAATCGCTCACCTGCCAGATTTGCGTGTTGATGGTTGCCTCTTGAAAAAGATCGATCAGCGGCTTGGTTTTTGAGGCAGAAGGAAAGTATGGATCCTCGGTGAGGTCAAAGAGTACGGTGGTTCCGTCGCCCTGAAAGAATTCCGTGACGTAGGCGCTCGGCTCATTCGGTCCGCACACCGTTACGTCGTTAGCAAGGGTTTTCACCATCGAAGCTTCAAGCTGCGAAAGGTTGAGCGTGCCGTTCGTCTCACTCAGACTGTGTATAACGCTGCCCACGGGCATCATCGTCACCACACCATTCAGCACGCGGTAGACACTGCGGGCCATCGATGCCAGCGCTCCAGCGTTCTTCGACCAGCTCAGCGCGGGGTCGGGCAAGAATTCTCCGATCGTGCCATTGGCCTCTCCGAATGCGAACGAGATGCCTGCTCCTCCCAGTCGCGCATTCAATGCCTGCAACAATTGGTTCGCAGATTGCGAGACACCTGCAGGCGATTGCGGCAACGGCTGCTGGTTCAGCAATATTTCATCGCTTACTGCGGAAACCTGCGCCTGGTAAACCGGGCCCGAGTTGCTCTGGCCTATTAGCTCGAGCGCTGGTTCTGTTGCAACATAGCCGGTAAAGAGTACGACTCCGCCGTCGTCAGCAACAATCAGGCGGCTATTGCGCGCAGGCGTTGGCAGATTCACGACCGACGGTACCACAGTGAAGCTGCACAACGAGGGCTCGTTCAACTGCCTTTCAATTACAAGCTTTTTCGCCGCGACCACCGCCTGCGAGTAGTCCACGGCTCCCTTGCCGTCAAGATTGTCGATGGTTACCTTCAACGGTTCTCCTTACTCTTCCAGCGGAATCAGGGTTAGATCAGCGTCATGGCGCTGGGCAGGAAGCTGCGGAAGCACACTGCCTGCTGGCCGTCATTTGCGTCCGTCACCGGTAGCGCGCGAAATGCAGCGCTGAGCGCGATGCGCTCGATCGGCGCCACAAGCGTTGTCGCTGCTTCTTCTGCCCCGCCCATCGCTTGCAGGCGTGGGTAGTAAAAGAGAATGCGCTCTCCCTGCTCGCCGGGCATGACGAAGAGCGCTGACCACTCCTGGAAGAAGTCGCCGCCTTCGCGATCCACAAACCCCAGCACCGGTTGCACCCGCATCGTGCTCGAAGGAACGCCTCCAATCAACGGCTGCGCAAGCTGAAGACCGCTCGTCGTGACCTGCGTGACGCGCGCCACGTTGAAGGTCACACGCCGGATGTAATCGGGATCGTTGTTCACCGCGGCGGCACTCTGCACATATGCAGCTGAGACGCCGGTGCCGACAAAGCCGGCCTGTCCCGCATAGTCAATGTCCACCGCCACCATGCACCCCGCGGTAAAGCTTGCCGAACCACCGGCATTCAGTGACAGAAACGTTGCTGTCGATCCGGAGGGCGCGAGGCTGACCGGTGTGATCCCCTTTGACCCAGACCCATTTCCAGCCGCGCCAGCCGCGGGCGCAAGCAGGTTCATGTGTTGCGAGCCTGCTGACAGCGCCATCGAAAGCTTGCTCCATGTCTTGAAACGGAACGACACGCTGGCATCAACCGTCTCTTTCACTTGGAACTGCGTAACCCCAGGCGAGCCTGTCGTGAGGCCGGAGAACTTGCTCAGCGATTTTCGACTAAAGTCTTCAATCCACCCCAGATCGATCCAGGGTGAAGGAGGAGCAGACAGCGAAAATTGGCCACTGACCGACGGATCGAAGACAGAGGCGACGCGATTGATGCGGTCGACGGGCGCAAAGTAGGCACGTACACGGCGCGTAATAGGCGGCATCGCATTCAGAGCGGTTAAAGGTGCTGTGCTCATCGTTCCCCCTGCTCCTGGAATGCAAATACGCTCACAGTGACCACGCGACCCATACGTTCTCGCACAGTCGTCGCTGGTTCGAAGACGGCTTGCGACCAGAAAATCAGTGTTCCCATCTGCGATGCCGGAGTCTGCGCATAATTCATCTTTTGCGCGGACGAGGGACAGAGCAATCGCAACAGCTCATCATCCATCGCCTCGAGTGCGCGGCCACGATCAAGACCAGCATTGTTCTGCGTTCCTGCTGTTGCATATTGGATCTCGCACGTCATTTGTGTCAGGGTCGAAGGCAGTTGCGTATCGGCATCCAGTTTTGTCCAGCGGAGAACAAAGACATCAAGTGGGAGCTCCGCTACGGGGGCTTCCGCCTCTTCAACTAGAATCCCCGGTCGCGTCACTGCTCGCAGAATCATGGTCCTGTTGGGATTCACCGTAGACAGGCGATTGCGCAGAGTGATGTAGAAGGTATCTTTTGCGTTTTCCATAACCTCTTTCGCCTGCTTACTGCGACGCTTGTTGCATCTGCCACTCGGACGCCGATTCACGTAACAGCAATCGGTACATATAGACAGAGCCCATGCTCTCCGACACTGAAACCGATTCGATGAGAAACGACTTGCCTCCCACCACGACGCTTGCTGTCGTTGAAAACAAGGCATCGGCAGAACTGAGTTGGAGCTCGCTCACCGCCGTCTGAACTGCTACTGCCGAGACCAGTAGCTCATATTTCACCGGCTGCCCTTCTTTCATCGTTGCGCGTATCCTGCGAAAGACCGCGGGCGAGAGTGGCAATGATTGAAAATTTGGCGTATTCAATCCCAGTTGCCCTGCGTCTGTTGCATCGCCTGTTGCGGGAGACATTTGCAGCAATGCCGTTGTCCCGCCGTTGGCGCGCAGCAGTGCATTTGCCAGCCGCAGCGCGTGGTCATTTGGATTCTGTGTGCTTAAGTCCCAGCTCATCGTCTACCCCAGTCTGCTAGCGACCCAGGGCGCGAGCAGTGCCTGCACCGTGCCATCGATCAGGGTGTTTGAGAAGTATTGAATCTGCATCGTATCCAGCTTGCTCGACTTCACATTCAGTCCCGGTGTTGCCTGCGCATTCTTCACAATCAGTGCGCACGCACTGAGTACAGCGTCCGGAATCGTCGCGAGACCTGCGGTATAAACAACCTCGACCTCGTTATAGGGCAGTCCCATGATGTTCAGAGGAAAGATGAGCTCGCCTGTGGAGGAAACAAAATCTACCGTCGTTGGATCTACGCTCGTCCACGATCCGGGCAGCGAAAATGCCCACAGCACCTCTTCCTGCATCGGATAAACAAGCTGGCCGCGTCGGGGCTTGGCATATCGCGCCTGAATACTCACCAGCGGCGAAGCAGCTGGCGCAATCGGCGTCAGCGGCAAGTGGCTCAGACGTGCCGTTTGCGAGCCTTCCACGAGGCGAAGGCGCTCAGTGTACTGGGTTGGATTCAGGCTTACCCGTCTGCAATGTCCATCGATCAACGCCGACGCAACGGTGATCCAGTCGTCGGTAACATCTGAGGCCAGCCCATAGCTCTCGTATTGCGTTGGCTGCAAATATCCCATCAATTTCTCCTGCGCCGTTCGTGTCATCCAGAAAACGAGGGCTGGCCCTGGTTTAGGCCAGCCCTGCGAAATTGCTTCAACACTCCATGCCTGGTTGCGTGGAGAAGCTACGCTCTAGCGATCGACCAGCACCTGGTAGTGCGCGTAGTTCGCACCCTTCACCACCGGAGCCCCGAACTTCACAACCACGTGCTGCGCAGCCAGTGAACCGGGAACGCCAAGTTGAAACACACGCGGATTCGGATCGCTGAGCCAGTGATACTCGATCATGTCTTCCGTCACGATGTACGCCGGGAGAACAGCCGAACCAGAGCCCGGAGTACCCGTATAGCTCAGTGTCCAATCCGGGATCAGAGGAAGATTGCCCGCCTGCGTCGAGAGCGCCTTCACCGTGAAGCCGGCCGTGATCTCAACTGTGCTGAGGACGACGTTGAAGTCAGTCTTCATCTCGCGGTCGATTAGATCGAGCAGCACCGGATTCGCATAGATCGCCGTAGGACGAACCGCAAAGCTCGAATTCGCTACCATCTGCGCGACAGCCGTCTTGATGCCGTCTACGATGCTCGCCGTCGCGCCGATCGTTGTGGTGCTGCCACCTGCGGCAATCTGGGCAGCCACGCCATAATACTGAGATGTGGTTGGCGTGCTCAGCGAAGTGTCGTTGCCGTTCCACAGGGCCACGTCATGCGTATGCATCACGCCTTCGATAGTGTCCACTAAGTCCTTGGCCTGCAGGTAAGCAAACTGCTTTTGCTGCGTGCCCAGTTCCACATCGAAGAGGTTGTAGTTCAATTGGGCGACAACAGCTTTCAACGGAACGCTGCGCTCCACGCGGGTGGGGCTCACCACGGGCGCGACGATGTTTCGCGGATCGACAAAACCCGCTGTGCCCGGCGTCGGAATTCCCGTCTCCTCAAAGAAGCGGGATGGATGACCGGTCGCCGGAACCTGCTTGATTCGCTGCCCGAAGGCTCCGCGACGACGAACGATGTCCGTGATCTCGCTCTGATACAGCGGAACTTCAATCGCGCCTGGCCCGATGTAATCTGCAGCCGAATGAATATCGTAAAAATTTGCTTTCATGTCTTCCTTCTGCCCTCAGGGCTCGAATTCTTTACACCAAAGAAAAAGTCCGCCGCGGCGGACCTCGCTCCTGCGAATGACTGTCGGCGCTAAGCCAGAGCGCCGGCGCGCATTAACTGCGCTTTCACAGCAATGCGTTGCTCCAGGCTGAGCCCGGCCAGCGCGGCATCCAGAGCTCCGGCTTCGATCGATTCGAGGGCGGTGATTCCGCCCTTAGCGAGCAGATGTGCTGTCGAAGCAGGCAGCGTCTTGCGCACCGAGGTTGCCTTCGATTCCTGGGCTCGGAGCTCCGAAATCTGCTGCTCAGCCGCGACCAGCTTCCGTTCCAGTTCAAGCTCGCGTTGCGAAATTTCAGCGCCCTGCTCGACTGCGGCGACAATCTTTCGCATATCGCCATTCATTGCGGCTTCACGCTGTTCGAGAGATGCAACAGTTCTCTCCAGCAGATTCGCTGCGGTGTTCAATCTGTCGATGCTCTCGTTCATCGCATTCTGAAAGTTGTTTTCTTCTATTTCCATCGTGCTTCCTTTCCTTTTTCCGATTGCCAGGTGTTTCTTCCATCCAACCGCCGTGGCCGTTCTGTTGACGCCTGTTCCGTCAACGTGCGTCCCGGAGCCGCTTTTGCAGCAAACCCGATTGTCCGGCAACGCTTCGCCGCCAGTTTGAAGGACGTTTCGCGGTAAGCCGCCTTGTCGCGAAGTAGAATCGCCGCTCCTGTGAAAGTAGCCCGCGTCAGCTTCCATATGGACGCGTTCATATCCTCCACATGGGCATCCGCCAGCTCGTACGACATGCCCATCGTGCCGGCATTGCTGCGCCGCATCTGCTCCTCGACCTCTGGAAAATCCTTCCCAAACAAATAACCGCTTACTTCAAGCCGATTGCCCTCTACTTCCGCCTGCGTGATTATTCCGCACTTCCTGCGAGTATCGTGGCCATCCCATCCTGGCGTGTAGTCCACGCCCATACCCAGCAGCGAGGGTAGCGCCGTCATCGCCGCGGCCCGCGTCAAAACCACGCGGTGGCCGCGCGCTCCAGAAGGCGGACGATTGCTGGGCTCATCCACAAGCGTCAGCACGCCCTCAAACGGAATCCTGTTGGGATGTCCTGCAACCTCAGGCAGAGCGACTGCCAGTGCTTCCAGTCTCATTCCCGCTCCCTTGATTGGTTTTTGCTATTCATCTTTCTGTGTCAATGCTGACTGAGCAACCTCCTCTTCTTCCTGCGGATTTGGGCGCGGCGTCGATTCTCCCGGCAATGGAGCCAGTCCACGCATCGCCCGCACCTCATTCACTGTCAAGACCCCGGCTGCCAGAAGCGCCGTCTGGATCTGAATCTCTGACATCTCGTCCCGTGAATCGAGCTCGTTGAACACAAACTCGAACTCTCTCCAGCCAAGCCTCTTCGCAATCAAGTCGCGTGTCAGATGCTCGGCCAGCAGTCTGGCCAGGGGCGTAATCGCGCTGTGAAACGCCTCATCCAGCAGCTCGCTTGCCGTCGAGCGGTTCACATCCTGCACCAGGCCTAACAGCATCGGAGGAAGCCCAAACGCATTCGCCACCATGCGAATAAGGAACTCCTGCCAGTTCAGACGCAGATCCGCATCCGTGCCCTGTGCAAAGCGCAGCACCTCCGGCTTCTGTTCCGTGCTCAGAATCGGAACGCGCCCGGTGCCTTCGATCTCGTCCTGCCACCAGCGAATCAGCCGCTCCTGTTGTGCGGGCGATGTCTCGTTCAACCAGAGGGCATATTGCACTACCGAATTGCTGGCCAGCTTGCCCGCGAAGCGGTGCGCGCTCAGAAACGTGTTCACTGTCTCGAATGCCACTTCCAGCGGCCCAAGGCCAAACGGCGTGTGTGTGCGGGGATTCATCCTCAGATAAATCAGCTCATCGTCGTTCAGAGGAATGAGTCCCGCGCTGCCCATCAGTCCTGTCGCCTGAGCATAGCGCGGCGAATCCGGCCTTCCGTTCCACTTGGGATTGATGCGGATCGTCGCTCCGTCCACCGGCCACAGTTCGAAAGGTTTCTCCGTGTCGCCGGTCAGGTCCATCTCAACCGCACCAAAGCCCCCCACCAGCGCATCTTCCAGCACCTGCTCGACCAGCGTCCGGAACGAGTCCGAATCATTTGGCGCTTCCAGCGTTCGACGAAGTATCGCCGCTTTCCTGGCTGCGTAGCCTACCTTGTCCGGCGTATAGTCGCGCTTCAGTCTCACCTGCCAGTCCAGGCTTGCAACCCGGTCTTTAATCAGATTGATCGCCCGCCTCACCAGGGGAGTCTCGGCAAACTTCCTCAGGTT
>DATAQX010000267.1:0-2772 GCA_036264455.1 Silvibacterium sp.
CGATCTCGAGATCACGAACGGGATTGCTCGACATAAGCCCTCACTCAGTTCTGCTTTCACTTCCTCCGGCATGTCACGCGGCGCCACCGCCGCCCTGAGCGGGTCTCAATCTAGGCGATGATCTCCTTCACGACCCTGTGCGCCGACTCAATCGCGCCCTGCATCCACCCATTCCAACGGGACGTATGCTCACCCGCAAAGAAGATCCGGCCTTCCTTGCGTGCATTAACAGGAATCCAGTTCAGTTCGCCAGGACCGAACGACGTAAGACCGCCGCGCTGCCACGGATCCTCGCTCCAGCTCTTCACTCGAGCCGCCTCGAACTGTTCTCGTGCCCCCGGAAACACAATCTCGGCATCGGCAATCGTCTGTTGCACCCGGCTATGCACATCCATTGTGTCTAGCTTTGCCGCGTTCTCTCCAATGACATACGACAGCAGGAGGCCGCGTTCCTCCGGCGACTCCGGCCCAAGCGCCCAGAATCTCTGCGACACAAGATCGGTATTCGCAAACCCGCTCAGCCCCTTCGCCTTCCAGAACTGCTTCTGCATCTGCAGAAATATCTTGTCCACTGGAAAGTACTGCAGCTCCCGGATCACGCGTTGCTTTTCAGCCGACAACCTTGCGTCCGCAAACAGATTCCTGGCCACCGAAAACGGCAGCGCCGACACAACATAATCACCCCGAACCGTCTCATGACCACCGGCATGTTCCATGACAGCCCACGCGCCGCTGTCATCCTGCCCAACGCTCGTCACTCGGCATCCATATCGGATCGCCCCGCCCAACTCCAACTGCTTCGCCAAGGCCCCCGGAAGCTGGTCGTTGCCCCCACGTATATGAAAGTACTCGCGGGTGACCTGCTCATTGAGTTCCACCAGCAGTAGTAGCCCAGCGCTAACCGTCTTATCGCCTCCTAACGTGACGAGCTCGATCGCATCACGGGAGAGTCCCTGCTTCTCCAGGAACTGCCGCAGGGTGTAATGATCTTGCTGCAGGATCGGGCCGGGTACGCTCAGCGAATGCTCGCTACCCTTCGCCAGTTGCAATGGCCCAGCCATGTAGCGCTTCGCCATGCCTCCGCGGCCTAGGTGCCGCTCCTCAGGAGTCAACTGCAGCGGCCAATCCGGTTCCGGGCCATGTCCGGACAAGTAGTTCTGTCCGCGCAGATGCAGCACATCGGCTAGGTCGCCGCCTCTAAATGGCTCCAGCGTCAGCCCAAACTCACGCACATAATCCAGCGTCATATGGTGCGTATCCGGAATACGTGTCGCTCCGGTCTCGGCCGAAAGTCCCCAATCAAGATCCTCGCGCAGCGTCTGGACCCTGCCTCCTGCGCGTCCCTGCCCTTCAAGAACGATCGCCTCGAACCCCAGTTTGCGAAGTTCGTAGGCGCAGGAAAGACCCGCCAGTCCTCCGCCCACAACGACCACTTTTCGCTTCGTTTCGGCCGCGCGAACAAACATTGCAGGAGTGAAGGCCGCTGCTGCTGCCGCTGCCAGGAAATTCCGCCGGTTCATCATTACTTCATCCTTATCTTTTGCTTCTCTGGAAACGAAGCAGCTTCATCACACTTCGATTGAAAAGTTAAGCCTTAATCTGCCGAGCTTTCATTCCTCCCTTAGAAAAGACAGTTTCGGCTTCCGCGATCAGCTGAGTCATAGATTCGGCTGCGTCGGTAGAATGGCAAAGGCTTGCGTTTTGACCCGCCCAGATTGTCATGAGCTCCAAAGCTCCCTGAGCGGAAACGGGCGTCGCAACCGTTTGGATCAGAGCATGTTGCACAGGAAATGGCAGCAGCGGACTGCTCACAGGTCTGAAGTCGTTCATTAGCCGGTTTCTGACTCCTCTCGCCAAGCGTCCCGTGAAGGCGTCCGTAAAGTCCGTTCCGTTTGCCGCGAACGATGAAAGAGCGGTTCGGTAGGCCTCGCTGGCGCCAGAACCTGCGTACGGGAGAAAAGCGGTTCCGATCTGCACGCCTGCGGCGCCGGGCGCGAATGCTGCCGCAAGACCCCGCCCATCTGCGATCCCGCCCGCCAGACGCTGTCGAGCACTCGGCAATGCAGATGAATATTCAAATTGGCCGCCGAGCCGAAGCGCTGGATGAGCGTGACCGCTAGGTCGGATTCGGCGCTGAGTTCACTTACCAACGAGGGGTCAATCGAGCAGATAATCATCTTTGTATACGTAACCGGTCTGCAAGCAGGAATCGACCCGGCAGGAAATACGTTGATGGCAACGGGGCACACATCACCGGAGGCGGTGTGGAACTCGTTGCTCCCAATCCCCTCCGCGAACGAGCTAGCAAGTGGACGATAAGCCATTACAGCGGTCGGGACGGCCTATAATTCAAGATCATAGCGCTGCTCGATAAGCTGCTTATCAAAAGCCCACGAGGGCTTTTCTTCTCTAAGTTTGTAGCCGTAACGTTTGTACAGCGCGATAGCAGTATGTTGCTCTTTCGTGGTCCATAAATACGATTTCGTGATCCGGCGAAATTTCATCCAGGCGATAAACTCGTCCATCAGCTTCTTGCCCAGACCGATGTTTCTGTATTCGGGCAGTAAAAGAAAGTATCTCAGTTGAAGACTGTCGCTGTGATCAACCGCAGCCAGGAAACCTACAATTCGACCGATATGTTCGCACACCCATACCCTATCCTTAGCTGGATCATATTGATGCGCCCATTCTCCCATGCTCTCGAGCACATAACCTTCGAAGTTCAATAAATAGCCGCATTCTTCCGCATATACCTTACCATGTAACCAGGCA
>DATAQX010000286.1:0-4822 GCA_036264455.1 Silvibacterium sp.
ACGTTTTCACCCAGTCATGCACCGGCTTCAGCTCGGCCGCATTCAGCCGGTACATCCGGTGCTGTCCGCGCTTCATCACCGACACCACGCCAACCTTGCGCAACACCCCCAGGTGCTTCGAGACAGCCGGCTGCGACATCCTCAATCGCACCACCACCTCACCCACCGCGTACTCCCTGCCATCTGCCAGCACAGCAATCACCTCGCGCCGTCTGGGCTCCGCGATTGCGTTGAAGACATCAGCCGTTGTTGCTGCCCGTGCCATTCTGCAAATATATTCCTATATAAGAATATGTCAAGTGTGAAATTTGGGTGCAGGACCCAGAAAATCCTCTGGCGCCACAAACCGCATTGAATGTTTTGTCTTCGTTCAGGCAGACGCTTTTTCCGATTGTCAACAACCCGCCAAGGGATTCGCTGATTCAGCGTTATGATTGTTATGGCGATCTGCAGCCCTGTTGGGATTAAGGATAGGGACCTCCAGTTGGGTTGATCCTCCGTAATTATCGGGGCCGTCATGTTGGCTGGTTTGAAAACGGTCAAATAGAGCAAAAATCCGTGAGACTTTCGTGCTTCGCCTGCTGAACCATCACAGCATTTGTCGTGATTGTCTGCTGCAGATCGATCTGTCCAAGTAGAGCTTGGCCTATGTTTCACCGGACAGCATCAGCGTTATATTTTGTCGGTGCGATTTTTTTGCACCTGAGTCACCCTCTACGTCGTCCTATTTTCAAGGTTTTCCTGACGATGAGTATCAGGCATTACCTGTGTTTCCTTATTTTCTCTGCATCTGCCACCGGTGCAGCGATTACCCAGCAGATCTCCGCGCCCAAACCGCAGAATGGAACCATCATCGGTACAGTGATCGATGTGAATGGCGGCACTGTTCCCGGCGCTACCGTCGTTCTTGAAGGCCCTTCGCTCCCCGACCACCAACGCGTCGAAGCCAACGATGACGGTTTCTTTCAATTCAACCATCTCAATCCCGAAATACCCTACCATGTCACAGTCAGTGCCAGGGGATTCGCAGACTGGACGTCGCCCGCAGTCATCCTCAAGCCAGGTCAACATCTGGAGCTGACGGGCATCCGGCTCCGGATTGCAGTGGCGGTAATCACGGTGAAGGCAGCTCTCTCTACTGAAGAGCTCGCCAGACAGCAGATCAAGATAGAGGAGACACAGCGCGTCCTGGGCTTCATGCCCAACTTCTACGTGGTCTATGACCGCAATGCCGTGCCGCTCACGGCGAAGCTAAAGTTCAGACTCGCTCTCAAGACCTGGACAGACCCCATCACTTTCGTCGGCGCTGCTTTCGTGTCTGCCATCGATCAGGCGGCCGGCACCCCCGACTACGTGCAGGGTGCGAAAGGTTATGGCCAGCGTATGGGCGCCAACTATGCCAACGGTTTGACCGATATCATGGTCGGCGGCGCCATTCTCCCCGCCATCCTGCATCAGGATCCGCGCTACTTCTATCAAGGCACAGGCACAAAGAAGTCGCGCACGCTTCACGCCCTCTCTACGCCGTTTATCTGCAAGGGCGATAACGGACATTGGCAGCCTAACTATTCGAGTCTGGGAGGTTATCTGGCCTCGGGCGCCATCTCCAATGCCTATTATCCGGAGTCGAATCGCGGTCCGGGACTGGTATTTTCGACCACCTTTATTCACATTGCGTCCGACATGACCAACGGCCTCATACAAGAGTTCGTTCTGCGCAAGCTCACCTTCACAGCCAAAAACCAACCTTAATGGAGAGGTGAGAGCATCGCGGTGGTGTCGGGTTTCTGATTTTGGCTGCCGGGCGGCGAGGGAACGGGAGAGCCACACTCGGCTTCGCACCTGGCCCCGCAGTTTTCAGGCAACTTTCAGGCGCAGCAGGTGTTCCAAGATGGCGAGTACTGAAGCCCTGCCTTAAGCCCCTCCCTTGATTTCTCCTGTTGAAGATGAGACAGCTCGAAGACAGGAGGAACGTGGAGTCACGGGGAGCTATGGCGTCCACAAAATAATATGTTCACAAAAAGACTATGGGCAGTGTTGGCATCCAGCGGCGTGTTGGTTGCGGGTATAGTTGCTGTCTCTTGCGGAACGAGCGGCGCCGGTAGCACTTCGGGATCTGGCAGCACCTCGGGTATGGGGATGGCGACTGTGAGTATCAGCGATCCTGCCACCTGTGCAGGGCCGGATGGACCATTTGCTCATGTCTACGTGACCATCACTGACGTGAAGGCACACACCAGCGCTACTGCGGGCGACAACGATCCGGGCTGGGTCGACCTGACGCCGGGACTCTCTTCGCAGCCCAAACAGATTGACCTGCTCGGACAGGCAAACAATCAATGCTTTCTGGCAACCCTGGGAGATGCGCAGCAGCTTCAAGCCGGCAGCTATCAGCAGATCCGCCTCATTCTTGCAGACAACAGTGCAACTGTGATGAACAACCTCTGCGTGAGTTCTGCGAATTGCGTGGTTCTATCCTCCGATAACAGCGTGCATACGCTACTGCTCTCCAGCGAATCGAAAACGGGAATAAAGATACCTTCCGGGCAGATTGCGTCTGGCGCCTTCAGCATTGCAGCGGGCCAAACCAAGGACCTGAATATAGACTTCAACACCTGTGCCTCCATCGTGCAGGAGGGCAACGGACAGTATCGGCTGAAACCGGTATTGCACGCTGGAGAAGTCAGCACTACCTCTACATCCATCAACGGCAAGATTCTGGATAGTGCGACAGGCAATCCGGTAAATGGAAGGGTGATCGTAGCGCTGGAGCAGAAAGATGCTGCCGGCGTGGACCGTGTGGTCATGACGACATTGGCTGATTCGGGTGGCTCCTTTGTATTTTGCCCGATTCCCGCAGGCACTTACGACGTTGCAGCCGTGGGTGAACGCGCAGATGGCGTCGCATATCAGCCCTCGATCGTAACTGGTGTCGCAAACGGTCAAACAACCGGCAATGTCGATCTCCACCCGGGAACGGTGGGAACGCTGGGCGCAGCCGATCTCGCCGGCAGTGTAACCTCGCAAAGCTCCAGCGGCGGGACGGTGGCTGATATCGAACTAAGTGCACTGGAGACGGACTCAAGCAGCGGAGCTACCTTCACCATTCCGCTTCTTCCCAATGCGCAGCAAATGTCTGCAACACTTGCAGTCGAAACAGCCGCTTCGACCAGTTGCGCAACAGGGACAGATTGTGTGACTTATTCGCTGATGCTGCCGGCAGGAGGTCCGTACATTGGACCTTATTCCGCGAACGGCGTGACCCTTGCTCAAAGTGCGCCTCTAGCAACGTATGTTGTCGATGGCCTGGCGTTTGTGCCTTCCTCCGGCGGCGTCGCAGATTGCACTCCGTCCGAGCAGAAGACGCAAGCCTACGCCCTGGCAAATATCTTTTCCATTTCCGTTCAGACCCTGGCCTTTACCCAGTGCCAGTAGAGAAGCGAAAAGGGGGGTCTAAATTTCTCTCCGACAGAGCTCTGAGTGGCACATCCTGCTACGCGACTCCCCTTGACCGAGGCGTAACGACACCATCTGTAACTCCAAGTAGCCATATGCAATTACAATCAGCCATTTATAATCATAAGTATGAGTTATGTGAGTTTTGCACCACTGAGAAAAATGCTGCACTGGGCGCCGGCCGCGCTGGCGGTCGCGATGATTATGGGAGAGTCGACGGCCACGATGTCGGCGGACAACACGAGCCATTGGCTTCTGCCTTTCTGGGTCCATTTCTTCGGTTCGATCAGTAACGCCCGCTGGGCCGAAGTACACCATCTTATTCGTAAGACTGGCCATATGGTGGGCTACGGGATGGTCAGCGTCTGCTTTTTCTACGGCTGGCGAAGTTCTCTGAGCACAGCCGTGGACAAGGCTCGATCTGTGTGGCGGCGCGCCGGAGTGCTGGCCGTGTTGTCAACGCTGGTGGTGGCTTCGGCGGATGAGATCCACCAGAGTTTTTTGCCCAGCCGGACAGGCACGCCGGTCGATGTCGGAATCGATCTTTGCGGCGCCATTGCAGCGCAGCTTCTGATTCTTGCCATCGTATCGCTGACCGCTCGCAAACAGGAGCCGGTAGCGATTCCGGCCTAGTAGCCGTTGCATAAAACCTTACTCGACAGGCGAAGAATATCCTCAGGGGCTAAAGCCCCGTGTCCCGCCCGCTACGGCATAGGCTGAAGCCGTGCCCTGCCCAAGCCGTTATCTGGATCGCAAAGGCTGCCGACATCGTCGAGAAGGTCAAACGCGCCCGCGCCGCCATTCATAATCGGCATTCTGCATGACGCTCTTGCGAAACCCTATTCCCTCAGAAATTGGGACGCAAGATCAAGCAGAGCTGCGGCAGATTCCTTGTACGATCTATCTTTGGGTGAAAAGGTATCGCTTCCGGTCCGCCCTCACGTGCGGATCGATTTCGGCTAAGGCCGGGAGGAATTATGTCGGGCGGAGGAAATGCAACAGGACCAAGAGTAACCCTGCACGTGGTTTCAAGCCTGGATGGGTTCATCGCGAAGAAGGACAACAGTGTCTCCTGGCTAGATAGCCCTGGAAGCGTCTACGAAGCCGGGGTTTCCATTTCGCAGGAAGAAGCCGCTGCCTTCGTCAAAGCCATAGACTGTTATGTGCTCGGCTCTCGCACGTATGAACACGCACTTGAACTGGGCTGGCCATATGGCGACACTCCGACGGTAGTGGTGACCGGCAGAGAATGGGCGCCGGCGAGGGAGAGCGTCGAGTTCTATTCGGGTGATCTCAAGACATTAGTTGGCGTGAAACTCGCGCCTCGATATCGAAACATCTGGCTGGTGGGTGGGGCCATGTTATG
>DATAQX010000342.1:0-14719 GCA_036264455.1 Silvibacterium sp.
CGGTCCTTCAGCGCTTCGAGCGCGAGCAGGTGGGCGCGGGCCAGGTCCTGGACGTGGATGTAGTCGCGGACGCATGTGCCGTCGGGAGTGGGGTAATCCTGGCCGAAGACCTTGATGCTCTCGCGGCGGCCCAGGGCCACGTCGAGGATGAGAGGGATGATATGCGACTCCGGCTCGTGCGCCTCGCCGCGGCCCTCGATGGCTCCGGCGACGTTAAAGTAGCGCAGGCTGGCGTAGCGGAAACCGTGGATGCGGTTGAGCCAGGTGAGCATCTGCTCGACGAGAAGCTTGGATTCGCCATATGCGTTGGTTGGGCGAAGTGGAGCATCTTCGCGGATGGGAGTGGATTCAGGCTCGCCGTACACGGCGGCGGTCGAGGAGAAGACGAACCGGTCGACGCCAGTCGCGAGCATTGCTTCGAGAAGGGTGAGGGTAGAAGCACTGTTGTTGCGGAAATAAATTTCCGGCCTCCGCATGCTTTCCCCGGCTTCGATGAGAGCGGCGAAGTGCATCACGCCGTCTATTCCAGTGTGCAGAAGCTTTTCAAGGGCAGGCCGGTCGGCGAGATCACCTTCGATGAGTTCCGCCTGGGCCGGAACCATCGAGCGATGGCCGTGGCAGAGATTATCGTAAATAACAACCTGATGACCCTGCTCGAGCAAGAGTTGGGCAACGGTGCCACCGATGTAACCGGCGCCGCCAGTAATGAGTATCCGCAAAATTTAGCTCCTGTTATCGATCCGTTTATTGATCGAAGTTTTTGTCGATCTATCTGTAGCCGAAGAGGGCGGGCAGGGCAACCGGTTTGAGAACAGTCGGGCAACCGTCGTGGAGGAAAGATCGTCGAACAAATCTACGGTGAGGCAGATAATCGCGCGGAATTAAGAAAAATTTACTCAGTGGTCCGTAAGCTGCTGTAAGGGTTACGCAATCCCGGTGAGCAGATTATAATTCTCCAAAGAACGCATTACTGTTGCATTACTTCTGTAACAATCCGTGCTTCTTCTGCCACGAAATGAGATCGGTCTCTTCCGATAGGCTTCGGATATGGTAACAACAGGCGGCTTCCTCAAATTGAGAATCACCCTGGAAACAAAGGTCATGCAACAGACCCCCACGGGGTATTGCAATATTGCCCCTCCCGATGTGGAATTTGGAATGCATGCAATTTCATGCAAACTTCAGCCAGGCGTGCCTCATTTTTTTGCCATTTTGGACAACATATTTTGAAAACTCAGGTTGGGATAGAAGGAATCTATGCTGAGTAAGCCTCAGAATCCGCGAAAAGGAAATTTTGGACTTCTCCCTGAACCAGAGGGACGGTTCGGCTCATTTGGCGTGAGCCTGGTGATCAATATCACCGTAGGCGCTCTTCTGATTCTGTTCGCCGCGGCACGTATCCATGAAGTCAGAGAGCAAAAGGAGAGCACTGCAGTTCTTATCTTTCCTGTTGAGCCGCCAAAGCCTTACGTGCCACCTCCGGTTCCCAAAGTGCGCGTCATTCCACCTCCGCCAACGGTTGAGCCAAAGCCCAAGATTCAACCTCCGAAGCCCGTCGAGCCTCCGAAGCCTGTGGAAGTGAAGATTCCCACCCCCCCGGTTCCAAAGATCGCCCCAGCACCGCCCAAGGCCGTGGCTCCTCCTCCGCAGCCGAAGGTAGGGATGTTCAAGAGCTCGCAGCCCACACTGGTGGCGAACAACACAGTCGCCCCGACCCCGAAGATGGGCGGATTCGGCGATCCGGCGGGCGTGACTCCGAATCCTAACGCGACCAAGCCAGCGACGATTGCCGCCGTGGGCTCGTTTAGCGGAACTCCGGGAACAGGACAAGGAGGGGGAGCGGCGCGCCGGGGATCGGTGCAGGGCGTTGACTTCGGCTCGGGGGTAGCGAATGGTGTTCCCGGTGGAAGGGATGTGCGCGGAACGGTCGCCTCAGCGGGATTCTCCAATGGAGTGGTAGGCGGCACGGGCAAACCTGGCGGAACCGGCAGAGTGGAACAGGGCGGCTTCTCCGGAACGGGATACGGAGCGGCTGCGCCCGCGACGCCTAAGGTACAGCAGGCACAGGCGACGCCGATTATCGTTCTTTCCAAGCCCAAGGCGGCGTATACGGCAGAAGCCCGCCAGCTGAAGATCGAGGGCGACGTAAAGCTGGAAGTGCGCTTCACGGCCTCGGGCCGTGTGGAGGTCCTGCAAGTTCTTAGCGGTTTGGGGCATGGACTTGATGAGCAGGCCAAGACTGTGGCACAGGGCATTCAGTTCAAACCGGCAACCAAGGATGGACATCCGGTAGATCAGGTCACTGTCATACGAGTGACTTTCCAGTTGGCTTAGAATTTGGGCCAATTGACCGGATGGCCACGCGTCAGCGCTTTCTTTTACCCAGGCCGGCGGTCTGACGATAGAAGTGCTTTAGTAGAAGTGCAACTCGTGCGGTGTGATCCTTAATGAAAAGACTGAACGAGAAAACTGCAAAAAGAAAAGATTGAACAAGAAAGATTAGGAGCCTGTAAATGTTTCTCCGCAATATGTGCACCCTGGGCCTGGCATTGTTTCTGGGCGTCGCCGCCGCTCATGCAAAGAAAGAAGCTCGTTACGTGGCCCCGGTGCCGCTCACGCCCGAGCAAGCTGCCCTTGTGCAGAAAGCTGTAGAGCGGGAAAAAGCAACCGTAAAGTTGATCCAGAAGAGCACGCCGGTCGTGCAGACCTATATTCAAAACACGCGGCCTGACCCCAAGCTCCTGACCGTACCCGTTTCGGATCAATACATCATCGGTCGCGTGGATTTCGGCAAAACGTTCGTCGCAGATCCCTATGAAACGAAGCACAAGTCAAAGAGCTTCTTTAAAGGCTCTCTCAAATTTCTGGGAGATCTCACCAAAAGCTTCAGCATGAGCTATTCGGCCACGGGCTTCATGGACATGATGTTTCTCGATCCTGTGAGCTTCGATCAGCAGCACTACGACTTCAGCTATGTCCGCCGCGATTTTCTGGGCGGCGTGCGTACCCTGGTGTTCGATGTGAAGCCTAAACCCAAAGAAGGCTACGGACGCTTCTTCGGCCGTATCTGGGTCGAGGATCAGGATGGCAACGTCGTGCGCTTCAACGGCTCCTACACCGGCAATAACGGTGACCATGACGTCCGCTACTTCCACTTTGACAGCTGGCGCGTGAATGTGCAGCCGGATGCGTGGCTGCCGACTGCCATCTACGTCGAGGAGACACAGCAGAGCGAGGCGAAGAATGCCACCGGCTTCCGCGCCCAAACTTATTTCTGGGGCTACTCGCTGAAGCTGCCCGCACGTGCAACAGACAGCGAATCGGTCCAGGTAGAGAACGCCCAGGACCAAAGCGATCAATCGCAGGACGTAAGCCCTCTGCAGGCAAAGCGTCAGTGGGTTTCGCAGGCCGAGCAGAATGTGCTCGACCGGCTGACGCAGGCTGGACTGCTGGCTCCGCCGAGCGACTTCGATAAAGTGCTTGAAACGGTTACCAATAATATTGCGATCGGCAGCAATCTATCGCTGCCGGATGACATCCATTGCCGCGTATTGCTAACTGCACCGCTCGAATCGCTGTCCATCGGTAATACCATCCTGCTGAGTAAAGGCCTGATCGACGTACTGCCAACGGAAGAGGACCTGGCCGCGGTACTGAGCTTCCAGCTTGCTCATATCGTGCTGGGCCACCACATCGACACCCGGTATGCCTTCAATGACCGGTTGCTCTTCCCCGATGAGGCCACCTTTACGCGCTTCAATATGAACCATTCGACCGTCGACAACCAGGCGGCGGCCAAGAAAGCCGTCGAGTTGTTCAATGCCTCGGTGTACCACGACAAAAAAGACAGCGTGGGCCTGTTCTTCCAGGCTTTGCAGATGCGGGAAAAACAGATTCCTTTCCTTCTGACACCGCGGCTGGGCGATTCGCTGATCAAAGTCGACGGCACTCCGTGGCTGGCAGTGCTGGCGCAGGGTGCTCCCAAACTGGACATGGACAACGTAAACCAGATTGCCGCGCTGCCCCTGAACAGCCATCTGAAGATCGATCCCTGGGATGACAAGGTGGCCCAGTTGAATGTGAAACCGGCGCCGCTCCTGAATGCGCGGGACAAGATGCAGTTCGAGGTCACGCCGATCTACTACCGCCTGCAGCGCTACCAGGCTCCGGCACAGGCAACGGCATCAACAACGGCACCAGCACCCACGACTGCAACGCCGGCAACAACGACTGCAGCGCCGGCAACGACGCCCCCACCACAGCCGCCTGCCGATACAAATCAGGCTCCGCCACCGGCGAGCCCGCAGTAAGCATCACACGGACTAGTGCGCCGCTGTTTCCTGCGGGAAATGCGGCGCACCCCCTCCGGAAGATTGTGCTTGAAATAAACGAATCGTCGCTTTGCAGTCCGGATTTATGGCATCTCAAATTTTCGGAGATCATAGACGTGCTCAAAAAGATTTTGATTCTCAGTTTTTTTCTCGGCTCTGCAGCGGCCTATGCTCAGGTATCTCCCTCCGTTCGCGGCGGCCAGTCAACACTATGGGCGGGAGGCATGTTTTCAAGCTTCAATCCTGACTTTGATCCCACCAGCCGGCTCGTGGGAATCGGCGTTCTGGTTGACTACAACCTTACACAGAGATTTGGAGCAGAAGGGGAAGCGCGCTGGCTGCATTGGAACGGTGCGGGAGGTCAAACGCAAAGCAATTACCTTGTTGGACCCAAGGCCCGCTTATTCCAGTACCATCGCTTTTCTTTCAATGCCAAGTTCCTCTTAGGCGGAGTCTGGATCACGTATCCAGATAGCATCGGAAGCGGGAGTTATTTCGCATACGCTCCAGGCGGATACGTTGACTACCGCATCTCGCGCAGGTTCTCGGTCCGCGGCGACTACGAATATCAGATTCTGCCCGCTGCGCCGGGACTGGGCGGTCCCAGCCATGGACTCACCCCCCACGGCTTTAGCGTAGGCGTGACCTACCGCATCCTTGGTGTCCGATAGACTCGAGACACAAACGCACAGCAAATCGATCGACAAGGGGCCGGTTAAAAACCCGGCCCCTTGCGCGTTTGGGTGCACTCTGTTTTTGGAGAGCCACTGAGTCCCACTGGGTTGGACGGTACTGATTGCAAGAAGAACAGCCCCGACCGATCTACGGTTGAGGCTGCTCCTATGATGAGTCGTCGGTTTGTCTAGAAGTGGTAGGCGACGCCGATGGCCGGATTATTGATGTTGAAGTAGCGGCCGGTGTTCAGATTTGAGTCGTTGTAGTACGGCGTCTTCACCACGATGCCGCGATACTCGACGCGAATGTCAAAGCTGGGGCTAAGCTCGTATGCGAAGCCCCCTCCGTAAAGGAAGCCTACGTTCGTACTTCGGCTGAGATTCTGAAGCTGCGTCTTCTGATCATTGATCGGCGAAAAGATATAGCCGCCTGGACCGGCCTCGAGGAAGGGATTGAAGTTTTTGAAAGTGAAGTTGTGGACGTAGGCTCCGGAAATCTCCTGGAAGCGGCTGTGAACGGTCACATTGTTCGTGGGATTGAGGTAATGCTGCACATTCTGAACGTACTGGTAGTTCAGCTCAAGTCCACTGCGCGGGGTGAGCAGGTACCGGTAGCTGACCAAGGGGCCAAATCCCACGGTGGAGTGCATTTGAACGGCATTTCCCGCGGCAAACGGCTGAATATACGCGGTTCCGCTCACGCTGATATCCTGACGGCTTTCCTGCGCGAAACCCGCCACCCCCATGAAGGGCAGCAGCAACAGCAACAACAGACTCTTCTTCATTCGTCTCGTGAACCTCTCGCCCGCCGCAGCGGGCGCAACGCCTCTCGGCTTGTCAATTTTTGCGGAGCCGGGAGTTCTCGGTCCACTTCGCAATTGTACCTGTGGATTGCGGGTTTCGACAGCAACCCAGGAACATCGACACACAATCATCGGGTATGCTCAACGCGATAACCGAAGGGCGAGCCTCGCTCGTGGGCCAGCGACTTGACGGCTTTGAGGAAAGCCATCGCCGCATGAGACAAGGTCGCATTCTGCCGGTGAGCGAGAAATAATTGCCGTTCAATCTTGAGCTCAGGCACCTGGACCTGAATCAATTCACCACGGGCCAGCTCCTCTTGAACCGTCAGCCCTGGAACCAGCGCCACCCCGTTGCCCATGGCTACGAATCGCTTGATGGCTTCAAGGCTGGGCAACTCGACATTCATGTTCAACGGCGTCTTATGCTTTTCAAAAAGATCGATCACGCGCCGGCGCAGCGGCGAAACGACATTATGAGCGATAAAATTTTCCGCTCCCAGGTCGCGGATGGCCACCTTCTTCTCGCGTGCCAGCGGATGACGGGGATTGACGATGAAGACAACGGAATCGGTGTAGACGCCGATCAGGTGAAGTTGCTCTTCCGCGGGCCGGAAGGTGACAATGCCAAGTTCAACAGTGCGATCAAGAATCTGCTCAGGAATGCGGCTGGCCAGCGCGCGCTGCACCAAAACGCTGATATGCGGGCAAAGCTGCCTGAATTCGTCAAGCACGGGCAGCAGATAAAGGCAGGTATATTCGTTTGCCGCCAGATGCAGACGACCGCGTTCGAGGGAGCGCAGCTCTTCGAGTGCCGAAGAGGCTTCGCCGCGAAGCTTCAACAAGCGCTCGGCATATTCGCGAAGCAGCACTCCGGCAGCAGTCAGCGCGCGGTCGCGCGAGGTGCGCTCGAAGAGTGGCTCGCCGATTTCTTCTTCCAGACGGCGAATGGTGTGGCTCACCGCGGGCTGGCTGCGGTGAAGACGAGTCGCTGCACGTGAAAAACCGCGCTCTTCAATAACGGCAAGAAAGGTTTCCAGCTGGGACAGATCCATAAGTAACAACCATGGTCAGATGTACAATTCAGACAACTATAAATCATAGTTATCGATTCAGTAAAAATTATAAATTTGAATTATATGAGAGATTTTGGCAGACTTAAGACCAAGAGAGTCTTGCTTTGCAGGGGATTACATGGCTCCAGACCGCGTTCATTTTTTTGATACGACGCTCCGTGACGGCGAACAATCGCCAGGCTGCAGCATGACGCAGCATGAAAAACTTCAGATGGCGAATTCCCTCGCCGATCTTGGCGTGGACATTCTGGAAGCAGGCTTCGCCATCTCTTCCGATGGCGACTTCGCGGCGATCGACGCGATAGCCCGTGAAGTGCGCGGACCGATAATCGCTTCGCTGGCACGGGCGAAGAGCGGAGACATCAAGCGGGCGGCAGAGGCCCTAAAGCGCGCACAACGGTCGCGGATTCACATTTTTCTGGCCAGCTCCGATCTTCATCTCGAATACAAATTGAAGATCAGCCGCGAAGAGGCGCTCGACCAGGCTGCTCAATCCGTCGCACTGGCGTGCACGCTGGCCGATGAAGTCGAATTTTCTCCGGAAGACTCGACGCGCACCGATCACGATTTTCTCTGCCGGATTGTCGGCGTGGCCATCGAAGCCGGCGCAACCATCATCAACCTTCCCGACACCGTCGGCTATGCCGTTCCCGGTGATTACGCAGCTATGTTCCGCATGATTCGCGAGCGGGTGCCGGGAGCGGACAAGGTTATCCTCTCCGCCCACACGCATGATGATCTCGGGCTGGCCGTGGCCAATTCTCTCGCCGCTATCGAAGCGGGAGCGCGGCAGGTAGAATGCACCATTAACGGCATCGGCGAGCGGGCGGGCAATGCCGCACTCGAAGAGATCGCCGCGGCGCTGCACGTGCGCGCAGATTATTTCCCCTTAGAACATGGGCTGAAGCTGGAAGGACTCTATTCCGTCAGCCAGCAGCTGGGGCGGACTATCAGTTTTGCACCGTCGCCGAATAAAGCCATCGTTGGCAGCAACGCTTTTGCGCACGAGGCCGGCATTCACCAACACGGCGTGCTTTCGAATCCGCTGACTTACGAGATCATGACGCCGGCTTCGGTCGGGGTTCCGAGCAATCGCATGGTGCTGGGCAAACACTCCGGACGCCATGCGCTGCACTCCCGCCTGCTCGCCCTGGGTTATCACCTCGCACCTGCGGATCTCGACATTGCTTATCGTGCATTCACCGAACTGGCAGATCGCAAGAAGGCCATCTACGACCAGGACTTGATCAATCTGGTGGCGCATCATCAACGACATGAAGATCTGATCAGTGGCGAAAATCTGATCGGGGCCGAATCAGCTGCAAAGCTCAACTGAATTTGCCAGGCGCACAAGCCGCCACACTCGCTGGAGACAACGATGAAGCTCAAGGTACTAGTAGTCGCTGGAGATGGAATCGGTCCTGAAGTCACGGGCGAAGCCGTGCGTATTCTGCGTTCCGTCGCCGAGCTGGGCGGATACGACTTCGAATTCAGGGACGCCCTGATCGGCGGCGCCGCCATCAAACAGCATGGATCGCCGCTCCCTGAGTCTACCCTTGATGCTGCACTTGAGAGCGACGCGGTGCTGCTCGGGGCGGTAGGCGGCAATGAGTTCAATTCCCTCCCACCAGACCGCCGGCCTGAAGCGGGCCTGTTGCAATTGCGGCAGGCTCTCGGTGGTTTCGCGAATCTGCGTCCCTCCTTTGCGTGGCCAGCGCTGGCATCGAACTCGCCGCTTCGCGCCGAAGTGGTCGACGGCGCCGACATTCTCTTCGTGCGTGAGTTGCTCGGCGGCCTTTATTTCGGCGAGCCGCGCTCATGGGATCGCGAAGCGGGCACTGCCTGGAACACCATGCGCTATACGCGCGATGAGGTGATCCGCGTAGCGCGGGTTGCGTTTGAACTGGCGTCGGCCAGACGGAAGAAAGTGACTTCGGTCGATAAGGCGAATGTGCTCGAGGTTTCGCAGCTTTGGCGTGCGACCGTCACAGAGCTGGCTGCGCAATATCCAGATGTAACCCTCGAACACCAATACGTCGATGCCTGCGCAATGCACCTGATGAATACGCCGCGCAACTTCGACGTTGTCCTTACCGAGAACCTCTTCGGCGATATCTTGTCCGATGAAGCCGCAGTCATCACCGGCTCGCTTGGCATGTTGCCTTCCGCTACGATCGGCGGCAACGTGAATCTGTACGAGCCTGTACATGGCTCGGCACCGGATATCGCCGGGAAAGGACTCGCGAATCCTCTGGGCGCGATTCTGACCGCGGCCATGCTGCTGCGGCATTCCGCCAAGCTTGACCAAGATGCGCAGGCGGTAGAAACCTCTGTCCGGAAGGTGCTGGAGCAGGGCTATCGCACGGCAGATCTGGTGCGCGGACAGCCTTCGAAGATGGGGGTTTCCACGCAGGAGATGGGCAAATATGTTCATCAGGCGCTCAACGAGATCATCGACTGCCGGCAGGCGATGCACGCCGTCTAGTGCTGGCCGCACGGCAAACGCGCCTTCGGCGCAAAGACAATTTGAGAGAAGTGGAGTCAACACGGATGTCAGCCACACCGAAAACGCTGTTTGAAAAAGTCTGGGAATCGCACCTGGTCGCCGAGCCGGAGAATGAACCGGCATTGATTTACATCGATCTGCACCTGGTGCATGAAGTGACTTCGCCGCAGGCCTTTGAAGGTTTACGCCTGGCGGGGCGCAAGCTGCGCCGTCCCGATCGCACCGTGGCCACGGTTGACCACAACGTGCCGACCACGCCAAACCGCATCATCATTGAAGATGCCATCGCGGCCAAGCAGATCGACACGCTGCGCAAGAACTGCGCCGACTTCGGAGTTGAGCTTTACGACGTGCAATCACCGAATCAGGGCATTGTTCATGTCATCGGGCCGGAGCTTGGACTTACCAAACCCGGAATGACGATCGTCTGCGGCGATTCGCACACTTCCACGCACGGAGCATTCGGCGCGCTGGCCTTCGGCATTGGCACTTCGGAGGTCGAGCACGTGATGGCCACGCAGTGTCTTCCGCAGTCGAAGCCCAAAACCTTCCGCATTGCTGTGGAAGGTGAGCTGCCTGACGGCGTAACGGCGAAAGACGTCGCCCTCGGCATTATCGGACGCATTGGCACTGATGGCGCTACGGGGCATGTGATCGAGTATGCAGGCTCCACGATTCGCTCGTTGAGCATGGAAGGCCGCATGACGGTCTGCAACATGAGCATCGAGGCGGGTGCTCGCGCGGGAATGATTGCCCCGGACGAAACAACGTTTGCCTATCTAAAAGACCGCAAGTTTTCGCCGCAGGGGGCGGAGTGGGACGAAGCCATCGCCGAGTGGCGCCAGCTGACCTCGGACCCGGGCGCGCAGTATGATCGCGAACTGGTCATTCCCGCCATCGAGCTTGCTCCATATGTCACCTGGGGAACGAGTCCGGGCATGGTGATTCCCGTTACCGACGCGGTCCCCGATCCTGCCGATGCGAAGTCTGACGCCGACCGACGCCACTTTGAGCAGGCCCTCAAGTACATGGACCTGAAACCCGGCACGGCAATGGAAGACATTGCGATCGACCGCGTCTTCCTTGGCTCCTGCACCAACTCCCGCATTGAGGATTTGCGAGCCGCCGCGAAGGTGGTCGCGGGATATCGCGTTCACTCGCACGTCCGGGCAATGGTCGTTCCCGGATCGCAGCAGGTGAAGGCGCAGGCCGAACGCGAGGGATTGGACCACATCTTCCGCGCCGCTGGATTTGAATGGCGCGAACCCGGCTGCTCCATGTGCCTGGGCATGAACCCCGACATTCTGGCGCCGGGCGAGCGTTGCGCTTCCACCAGCAATCGCAATTTTGAAGGACGCCAGGGTCGCGGCGGCAGAACTCATCTCGTGAGCCCCATGATGGCGGCGGCCGCAGCGATCACCGGCCATTTCACCGATGTAAGAACTTGGGAATTCAAGAAGGAAGAGGTTCTGGCATAAATGAAGGCGTTTCGCAAACACAGATCGAAAGTGATGCCGCTCAACCGGGCGAACATTGATACTGACCAGATCATCCCCAAGCAGTTTTTGAAGCGCATCGAGCGTACCGGCTACGGCGAGTTTCTGTTCTTTGACTGGCGTCAGGACCCGGACTTCGAGATCAATCATCCGCGCTACCAGGGAGCGGAGATTCTAGTTACCGGCAAGAACTTTGGCTGCGGATCGTCGCGGGAACACGCCGCATGGGCTCTCAACGATCACGGATTCCGCGTGGTCATCGCGCCCAGCTTCGCCGACATCTTTCATTCCAACGCCGGCAAAAACGGCATTCTGCTTATCACATTGCCCGAAGAGCAGGTGGAACTTCTGATCGAGCGCGCTTCAACGATCGACGACTACCATCTCGCCGTCTCGCTTGAGGATCATCACATCCACGACGATCACGGCTTCTCGACGACCTTCTCGATTGATCCCTTCCGACGTTATTGCCTGCTTGAGGGGCTGGATGACATCGGCCTGACATTGCGCCACGCCGACGCCCTCGACACATTTGAAAAGCAGCACGACAAAGCCTTCTGGGTAACTCCCCGCCCCGGTTCGGCAAGCACGGAGACAGCGCACGCATGAGCAAGAACGGTAACAATCCCGCAAAGCTGCATTCCATTGCATTGACCGAAGGGCCCAGCCGCGCAGGCGCGCGCGCCATGCTGCGCGCCGTCGGCTTCACCAAAGACGATCTGCACAAGCCCATCATCGGTATCGCCAATACCTGGACCGAAATCGGCCCGTGCAACTTTCACCTGCGCCAGATTGCCGAGGCCGTGAAGGAAGGCATCCGTGATGCGGGCGGCACGCCGATGGAGTTCAACACCATCACCATCTCCGATGGCATCACTATGGGAACCGAGGGCATGAAGGCCTCGCTCATCAGCCGCGAAGTCATCGCCGATTCCGTTGAGCTGGTCGCGCGCGGCAACCTGTTCGACGGCCTGGTGGCCATCGCCGGCTGCGACAAGAATATGCCCGGAACAGTGATGGCGCTCGCTCGTCTCGATATTCCATCGCTGATGCTCTATGGCGGCTCCATTGCGCCGGGACATTTGAACGGTAAAGACCTCACGATTCAGGATGTCTACGAAGCCATTGGCTCCCACTCTGCCGGGAAACTCGACGACGCGGGCCTCGAAGCCGTTGAAGCCAACGCCTGTCCCGGCGCAGGCGCCTGTGGCGGCCAGTTCACCGCGAACACCATGGCCATGGCCTGTGAGTTTCTGGGTATTTCGCCCATCGGAATCTCCGGCGTTCCCGCGTTCCTGCCGGACAAGCTGGCCGCATCGCGCGAAGCGGGAAGACTCGTGCTTGAGCTTGCAAAGAACGACCTGCGCCCCAGCAAGATCATCACGCCGCAGGCTATCGAGAATGCCATCGCCAGCGTTGCGGCCTCCGGCGGTTCGACCAATGCGGTTCTCCACTTCCTGGCCATAGCAAACGAAATGAGCATCCCGCTGTCTATTGACGATTTTGATCGCATCAGCGCTAAGACGCCACTGCTCTGCGATCTGAAGCCGGGTGGCCAGTACGTCGCAGCCGATTATCAGGCTGCGGGCGGCAGCCGTCTACTTGCCAAGCGTCTGCTCGATGCGGGCCTCCTGCACGGCAGTGCCTGGAACGTCACCGGGAAAACGCTCGCGGAGGAAGCCGCGAACGCGAAGGAAACACCAGGACAAACAGTCATCCGCCCGCTCGACAAGGCCATCAAACCCACTGGCGGACTCGTCATCCTCAAAGGCAATCTTGCACCTGAGGGCTGCGTCATCAAGGTCGCGGGACACAAGCGGCTGGAACATCGCGGACCTGCACGTGTCTTCAACTCTGAACACGAAGCCTTTCACGCTGTGGATTCGGGACAGATCAAGCCGAATGATGTAATCGTCATTCGCTATGAGGGCCCTCGTGGCGGCCCCGGCATGCAGGAGATGCTGGCTGTCACTGCCGCCATCGCCGGCATTTCCGAACTGAGCGATACGGTGGCTCTTTTGACCGACGGGCGCTTTTCCGGAGCCACGCGCGGCCTGATGGCCGGGCATGTCGCGCCAGAAGCAGCCGTGGGCGGCCCAATTGCCGCAGTTCGCGAGGGCGACATCATTCACTTCGATATTCCCAACCGCAAACTGTCGATCGAAATCTCTGATGAAGAACTTGCCGCGCGATTGAAGTCGTGGCAGAAACCAGCTCCTCGCTTTGCGCGCGGAGTCTTTCGCAAATACGCTGACACCGTTTCGTCGGCGGCACTCGGAGCAGTTACGCACTGAGGGAAGTCAACAGTTGCCAGTCCCGCAGTATTGACTGGCCACGGGGACTGACAACTGGGACTACGGAGAGAAGAGATGAGTGAAGCACAATCGTCAGGCACACGCCTCACCGGAGCCGAAATCATCTGGGCCACCCTTGAAGGCGAGGGCGTGCGCGAGGTCTTTGGCTACCCCGGCGGCGCGATTCTGCCCGCCTACGACGCGCTGCGAAAATTTCCCATCCGCCACATTCTTGTCCGGCACGAGCAGGGCGCGGTCCATATGGCCGATGGCTACGCGCGCGCGTCGGGCAAGGTCGGCGTGGCCGTTGCCACCTCCGGCCCAGGCGCGACCAACATGGTCACCGGCATTGCCACGGCGATGATGGATTCCATCCCGCTGCTTTGTATCACCGGCCAGGTCTCGAGCAAGGTCCTGGGCACGGATGCCTTCCAGGAGATCGACATCACCGGCATCACTCTGCCTGTGACGAAGCACAATTACATCGTCACCCGTGCCGAAGATGTTGCTCCAGCAATCCGGGAAGCGCTGCTGGTCGCGCAATCGGGTCGCCCCGGACCTGTGCTGGTCGATATCACGAAGGACGCACAGCAGGGCTCCGCGGCCTACGATTTCGCCGCCGCTGCTCCGCGACCCTATCGTCCCCATCCCATGCTGCGCGCGGAAGCGGACTCGGTCCTCAAGGCCGCGGAGCTGATTCGTAATGCCAAACGGCCCATTATTTTTGCCGGACACGGCATGATTCAGTCCGGCGCGCGTGAACAGATACTTGCTCTGGCCGAACGGCTGCAGATTCCTGTCGCCTCTACGCTGCTCGGACTTGGCGGCTTCCCCGCCTCACATCCACTTTCGCTGGGTATGATGGGCATGCACGGCGAAGCGTGGGTGAACCATGCCATTCAGCAATCGGATCTGCTCATTGCCTGCGGCATGCGTTTCGACGACCGTGTGACCGGCTCGCTGGCGACCTACGCGCTTAACGCAAAAAAGATCCACATCGAGATCGATCCGGCGGAGATCAATAAGAACGTCAAGGTGGACGTGGCGCTCATCGGCGATCTGGCTCAGGTGCTCGAAACCCTGCTGCCGCATCTCGCACCTCGCGCCGGCATCGAATCCGCATGGCTGCGTGAAGTGAATGCGATGAAAGGTGAGTGCTCGGTGCGCGATATCCAGAACCTGCCCGACACCGGCCATCTCTACGCCGCGCACGTCATGAACGATCTCTGGCACGCGACCGGCGGCAAGGCCATCGTCGTCACCGATGTAGGCCAGCACCAGATGTGGGAGGCGCAGTACTACAAGCACGAAGAGCCGCGCACGCTGATCACCTCCGGCGGTCTGGGGACGATGGGTTTTGCGTTACCCGCCGCTATTGGCGCCAAGGTTGCCTGCCCGGAAAAAGAAGTCTGGGTTATCGCCGGAGACGGCGGCTTCCAGATGACCGCGGCTGAGCTTTCGACTATCGCACAGGAAAACCTCGACATAAACATTGCCGTCGTCAACAATGGGTACCTCGGCATGGTGCGGCAGTGGCAGGAG